>NZ_JBQHUL010000008.1:0-94874 GCF_052065235.1 Blautia sp. HCP28S3_G10
ATGGCTTGGACAAAACATTACGTGAGTAAACTCGCATAAGCGGTTCCCGCTAGCCCGGACAGACGGTTTCCCGTCTGCCGGACTTGCGGTGTTACCGCACAAGAATATTCAACTTTTTAATAAAAAAGTAATTATACATGCCAACAAAATTGCCAATAACTGTGTTCTTTCTTGTGATAAAAAAGAGGCAACTATTGTTAAAATGCAGCAAAAATATCCCCGAATTTTTTGCAATATTGTTTTTCTTTTATCTAAATTCCAAAGTAAAAAACAAAACAAATATATATGTGCAACACCATTTCCTCTACTAAACATAAACCAACTATTTGATGAATACTTTATCACAACATCAACGATAGTATCTAAAGAAGTAATAATTGTATACACCTCAATCAGGTCAATAATTTCTATTTTAAACGCATTATCTTGAAAAAAATACAGTGTAGAAATCACATATAACAAATTACGTATTAACTTTACATCTTCTGGTACTCCCGCTCCCGCCAAGCTACCATATGGAATCCATATAACAAACATTAATAGAAGAAATATCCACCATTTATATGCTTGCCAAACATTAAGAATATTTTTAATTTTAAATTTATATCTACTTAGATATCCTAACCAATAAATAACAATAATAAAATCAGCTAAATTAATTTTTAGACCACCTATCAAAACTCCAATGTTACTATTTATATACGTAACTCCCACAACAATCAAAAATAAAAATGTCACTATTTTTTTGTAATTGTTGGCAAAATTACATTTATTTATTTTCATTATTTTATAGTTCTCTCTTCTTTTTATTTATAAACGAATATCACCTATACTCAAGCATTTATTTGCGTCCTATTAATCTTCTAGCTTTATCTCTTATAGGAATCACACGCCTACATAACCAATAAAATTTATCACCAATGCACAGTCTACGTTCATATCTCTCACCCCAATAAAAACGATTTCTTCTATATGCCTTCTCTACCGGTTGATCAAAAATATGATACAAAAAATCCTCCAACGCCTTCTGCTGTTTCTCAACATAATCTAAATTCTGAAAAGCTGGTGTTTTAAGCATTTTCAAATATAACTCGTCATTTTGATCTATTTGTTTTATCTCCGCAATTATTCTTTTTATTACATCCACTTCGCCTTTTTCTGTCAATCCAAAGTCATGACAGTTAATAAAACTATCAGGATTAAATTCTTTTGTTATGGCTGGATTTCCCCAATATATAGGAATTGTTCCTGCTGAAAATGCATGTACAATTTTTTCTGTTGTATAACCATACCCGGAAGAATTTTCAAAAGCAATCGCAAATTTATGTTTTCTTTGAAAATTGAGTTTATTTTCTACTGGACCTCCAATATTATTCTTATATCGTCCACCAGAATTTATCTCTTTATATTTTGCCAATTCATTAAAAAAATGTTCTCTACAATCTACCGCCAGACCATTAGAATATACAAAAGAGCAAAAATCCGTCTTACTTTTCAACTGTTCCTCCGCATTTTCATGTTTATGAAGTGCTCTCATCAAATCCAACTCATAATTATCGCCTTTATAATAGCTATAATTTCCAATCATATACACAGGATATCTAATATATCTGTCTTGAAAATTTATATAATGAAATCCAATACCATAATCACAAATATTAAAGTCAGGTGTTAAATTTTCATCTGTCACAAAAATTCTAATGCATTTATATTTATATACGTCCTTTGATTTCACAGAATAAAATAAATAATCTGGATCATCTGAATGCTTCACGATATATTTTCTTTTTAATATATCTATAATAAAATCATAATTCGATGCGTCATCAAATATTTTGATTTTTATTGTCTGCATATCTTTCATCGCTTTTCCTTTCTCCAAGGTATTTAAACCCTTTCATCACATTCATTTATATAGTCCATATGCTCTTGCGCCATATGTTCAATAGTATATGTTTTAATTGTTTCTAAACACTTTTCACTTGTTTTCTCAGCATTAAAATGAATTATTGTATTGCATGCATCAGCTAATAAATTTTCATCTTCACTCGGAACAATAAAACCATTTTCACCGTTTTTTATTAATTCCAGGCCTGCGACACACCTATCTGTTGTAACTACAGGAAGTCCATATGAAAGTGCCTCATTAACAACTAATCCCCAAATATCCTCTCTTGTTGGCAAAACAAATATATCTGCTGCTTTATAATATTCTTCCAAGCTTTCTTTTTTCATAAAATCCACAAAATGTACATTATTTAAATTAAGTTTTTCTTTTATTTTCACATATTCTTCTGTGGGTTTTCCTCCAATAATATATACTCCTATTGAACTATCAAATTTTGCACATGCTTTTAACAAAATATCGTAACCTTTTCGATAAATAAATTGTCCTACCGAGATAATAATTTTTTCTTCTGTCATTCCAAGTCTTTCTCGAATTATTTTTTTTGTTTTCAGATTTAAGGGGTGAGAAAGGATATCTTCTTTTCGTAAGGAAGTAAAAGAATATACTTTTATTTCATTTTCTTTTGCCCCATAATATGTTAAATATTTTGTCGTCATTTTCCCTGTACTTAGCCATCCAGATGCGGAGCCAATAAAATGTTTTTTCAATTTATATCTAAATGTTGTATCATTTTTTATCATTCCTCCATCTGAACTAAGAATATAAGGAATTTTTCTTAATCTCATATATTCAATAGCTAACATTCCCGTAGGGGAATAATAATCTCCAACAATAATATAATCAAACTTTTTCTTCAAAAAAAGCCAAATTATTTCCGGACAAAAAGCTTCCGCATCCCCAGCTCGTATTCCTTTCAAAAACACTCCTGTAAAGTTTTTAAATTTTCCAGCTTTATATCTGGAATCTCTGCCTTTGTCACTGGTACGTTCAAACCAAACTGTTAAATCACAAAATTTTCCCAATTCATTAAAAAATTCAACACGATATGGTGACGGCATATTGGTCATAAATAAAATTTTTTTAGTCATTTGCATAATTGCCCTTTATTATTTATTGTTTAGAAAAGTATCTGTTTAAAACAATTTCTCATTTTTTCCAAATAATTTTTTTCGGTAAACTTTTTTCTGCAATCATTTATATTGCAACCAATAATTTTAATAATATCTCTTAATTTTAAATTACATAACTGTATAAAACAGTGCTTTGCAACTGTATCATTAGCTGATATCACAATCCCATTCACACCATCCTCCACGATGTCTGGAATACCAGCGTGATCAGTTGTAATTATGAACATCCCGTTTCCCATTGCTTCAAGGATGCTAATAGGCTGGCCTTCGTTGGGGTACCTGGTTGGCAATGCAAAGATGTAACATTTTTTAAGAAGTTCTCTCTTCTGTTCGCCATCCACAATACCATGATATGTAACATACTCTTCCAGCCCATTGTCTTTTATATAGCTTTCAAAGTATCCTTTTTCACTATCTTCAAAGAACTTGCCTGCGAAATCGAAATGGAATCTCTTCTCTCCACCAGCATCCACACGCTCTTTCTCTGCTTTTGCCATTTCAAGAACAAACGGATAGCCTTTGCTTCTGATAAAATTACTCAACCACAGCACATGAAGAACTTTCTCATTTTCCAATGCTTTCAGCTTTTCTTCGATTTCTTGGTCTGTAAGCAAATACTGGTCATCAACACAGTTTTCTACCACAAAAATCTTTTCATCATCAATCATTCCCTCAAAAATCTTCTTTAATGATTTTGATAGAACAATCGCACCTGAGAGTTTTTTGATTGCCCTATAATTTGCTTTTCGCTGCCAGCCAGCCATATCGTTATCTACCAGCTGACGGTAATACCCACCATGCAGATGAATCAAACATTTCTTATGCTGAAGTTCTAGCAACTTGAAGATCACTAAATCTCTTAAGTTACCGCCTTTTGTTTGACTGATAGTAAAATAGAACAAATCCGCTTTACACTTACCAATCCTCAACAAATTCTTCAAGAAGTTTTGGTTGTTAGTAATATCTACTTTTTCAAATTCAAATTTTCCACCCGAATTCACAGCAGAGTTGAGTTCTGAATTATACAGTGTCTCAACCGCTTTGGATAATCCATGCATCGGAGGTGGAAACTGTGCAATAAAACATACTTTATTTTTTTTCATCTTTAATCATCAAACTGCGGTTACCCACAATCACTCTCCAGACATTTGGTATTTTTATGTTTATAAATCTAGCTAAATAGCTCAATGTAAAAATTATAAGTATTGGAACAGTTATGTATGCCACTAGACCAACTACTATGTCTTTTCCTAGAGCAAGAAACATCAATTTTTCGATTGCACTTACAAGGGAAAAATGAGTGCAATAAATAAACATCGAGGCTCCCCAAAACCACTTCTCAGTCGTTTCTTTTCTACTAAAAATTGAAAACAACGCAGCTGCTGTAAGGAACCGTGCAATATATAAAACGCTCCCCGTTGTTCCTTCATCCAGAACATACGATATTATTAACAGTATTGTAGCCACAAATAATATTATTTTCTCGTGTTCTATTACGAATTTGCTTCCGTATTTTCTCAGATACCCCCCCCGATAAAAAACGGCGTCCATGCAGTAATAGATTGATATCCATAACCCCCAAATGCGTTCCAAAGTATCAACATTGATATAACAACTAATGCCACTCCTTTATAGTTGAGCACCCAATTTAGAACTATTCCTAAAATACATAAACAAAACAGAACTCTTAAAAACCACAACGGTGCATAATTCGACATAACTATATCTTGAATCATATTTCTTGAATCAAGTCTAACTGGTTTCATGTTCATCCTTGTTGATATTGCTGGAATATGCGTAATAACTGCAAAATAAAGCCAATTCAAAAAACTCCAAATAAAATAAGGAATAACTATCGAGCTTACTCTCTTTTTTACTTTTGCAGCATAATCATTTAGGCTATTAAAGTCATTGAAGTACAGAAATCCAGAAATAAAGAAAAAAATTGGTACTGCAACTTCCGTCATGTGCGTTATGAAATCAATTAATTTGTAAACAAATAGGTTTGCAGTACTTGTTAGTGCAATTTCTTGTATGCCCAAACCGTTAAGTGGGTCAGAATGTCTCAACACAATCAAACAGCAAAAAATAAACTGAAGTTCTGCTATTCCTGTAATCCTCTTTTTTGTCTCCATTTTCCTCACAACCTCTTAATAACCCTCGCCGGGTTTCCTGCAATCACACAGTTATCCTCAAACTTACCAACAACCACAGCACCGGCACCAACCACGCATCCATCACCCAGCACTGTGCCTTTCAGTATTATTGAGTTACACCCGATAAAGCAGTTCTTGCCAATCTTAATCTCTCTACTCGGAACTAAATCGCTGTCACCGCCGTTTTCATCCCGCAGTAATTTGTTTCTTGTCTCAGATTCAATGGGGTGGAAGTCATTATCCAGTATCTTGCAATTCCCACCAATACAGGTATTCTCTCCAATATGGATTCCCTTGCGGGCATAGATCGTTGCTCCGCTTATTCCCACATTATCGCCAATTTCAATCTCTGCCCCCGGAGTGCGAGTAACAATAATTGTTCTGCTGTACAGACCAACCAGATTACTCAGAAAGCTACTTTTAATCGTGACATTCTCACCAATCTTCAGTCTGGCGCCACCTTTGTTAAAAATAATCGGTACACCTTTCAGCAGGAGGTTTTTTCCATATTCAACTTTTGTCATTTTCATAACCAGCTTAAACCAGTTACTGTTCATTTCTTCTTCCTCCTGTCACAGCTTCAATATCTCCTCCGCATATCTCTTTACACTGACCTCTCTGGTCAAATTCTTTTCCAGATTCTCACGGCTTCTGATTCCCATTTCTTTAACTTCTGCACTGTCCGCATTCTCGATGAACCAGCGGATGTTCTCTTCAACCTTGTCGTATTCGCCCGGTTCGCAGCACAATCCACCATGGGTATCTTCAATCAAACAGCGCACTTCCGAACCGGATTCCAATACGCCGATTACAGGCTTTCCTGCAGCTGCCAGTCCATAATATTTTGATGGACAGCTCACACCTTTGATGCCTTTAGCATTCACACACCAGTGAACATCCCCGGCATTTAGGCTATAAATCAGGTCAGCTTTATCCTGATACGGAATAAAAGTCACATTATCCATGTGGTGTTCTTTCACATACTGCACCAGTCTGTCCAACACCGAACCTGCACCAACAAATGCAAAGACAACATCTCTTCCATCTGCTGTTTTCGTACCCGGTTTAAATCGCTCCACTACTTTAATCAGATTTTCCAGATCATAGTACAAACCAATATTTCCGGAATACATGATCACAAATTTTCCCTCCAGATCATATTTCTGTCTAAACGCAGCCACTCTCTCATGATCTTCTGGTAATGGATAAATTTCTTTCTCATCGATCCAGTTGTTGATCATAACGGTCTTGGGAACTTTCTTACCCTTGAAACGCTTTTCCACTGTCTCCACCAGATCACGGCCGACTGTAATGACCAGATCACTCCGTTTGCAGCTGAATTTGTCAAACCACATCATTGCATCTGTGATAAGTTTGTTTTTGCTGTAACCGACTGCCAGTACCTGTTCTGGATTAAAGTCCTGAATGTTGTAAATAAATTTCGCGTGTTTTATCCATTTACCCCAGACTCCCAGAAGACCACCGAGGATTGGTGGCTGTGAGATTGAAAAAACATAATCCTGTTTTCCAACTTTGAATGTCGCATTCATTGCCCCAAAGAAATATGAAACAATATTCTTCACACGACTCTTCTTATTGGTCTTGCTGAACTCCGGCACACGGATCCTCAGTACTTTTACCCCGTTTATTTCTTCTCTGTAATACTTCTGAGTCTTATATTTATCATCTATCGTTCCAAGATAACTTGGCACTACACAGATGACTGTGATGTTAAATTTATCCTTCATTCCCTCTGCCAGTTCACGCAGGATCTGTCCTGTGGACGCAGTATCAGGAACATAGTAATGCGCATATATCAGTAAATTCTTTTTCATAAAAATCCTCTTATCCCTGTTTTTATGGAAGTCTTTCCTCCCTCACCACAACATCTCACTCTCCCACACATCTACTCCTGAATCCTGGAATACATCATTCAGTCTTTCTCTCAACTGCCCTTTCGTGATTCCTTTTTTCAGGATTACCTGCAGGAAGCCGCCGCCTCCGGCGCCGCAGATCATTTTGCCGTCGATGAGATCTTCGATCACTGTGAAGATCTGGTCTATACAGGTGTTGGTGCTTCCGCTGTCCAGTTTTTTGGAAAGTTCCCAGTGCTGGTTCAGGAGTTCGGCGAAGCCGTCTACGTTTCCACGTTCCAGCTCAAAACGCATCAGAACTGCCACTTTCTGTATTTCAGACAGCGCAGATAATGCATCCGGCTCGCTGCCGATATACCGTCCAACCACATCTCTCAGAAGATTTCGTGCAAGGCGCCTCTGACCTGTATAGATAAGCGCAAAACGTTCTTGCAGTTCACTGCATGTTTCCTGGCTCAGTTCCAGATGCTGTACTTTTGGATACTGGTGCATGCCCGGTGCGGAAGTGATGTATTTGACACCATTGCTCAGGCCACCTACCTGATCCTGCCATCCACCGCCTGTGGACATCAGCTGTTCCATGCAGAGAACGTGATCATATAGATCTTCCTGTGTGTAAGTAATTCCTGTAAATTCAAATAATGCTTTCACGCAGGCACCTGCAAGTATGCTGCTTGTTCCAAGGCCACTGCCTTTTGGAACATTTACCACTTCTGTACTCATGAAGATTCCACCGCCAATACGATCCAGGATCTCATTCAGGCTGCTGCCCTCTGTAGGAATGATTCCGCACACCAGAAGTGCTGCTTTCTGCAGGGCAAATGGATCGTAAGGATCACCGCAATTCTGCAGTTCTTCTATCTCTGTAAATTCTCCATGGGTATCCATGTCCCTGCTGTCGAAGACGATCTTGTTCTCTTTGAGTCTGCGAAGGGTGACTTTTACAGGCAGATCGCCGTTCAGGCTGATCGCAGCATTCAGTACGGTTCCGCCATTTTCGTTGCAGTATGGCGGAGTGTCACTCCAGCCACCGCCCCAGTTCACACGAAGCGGAAGGCAGACAGTGTGTTCATCTGTCTGAATTTTGCATTCTTCGTGTACTTTTATAGCATCAAGAGTTCCCTGCAGGATCTTTTCTCCTATTACAGCGAAGCAATTATCTATGTATTTTTCACCTTCTACTCCGCCAAGAGCCTGTCCGACATAATAGTACAGACGGATCATACTTCCGAATCCGCCACGCTGCAGATGTCGTTCCAGCCATTCTTTCTGGATCTTTGTGAGGGCTGGTTTCTGCAGGAGATTTCTGACTTCTTCTACGGTTCCGCCTCTGTGGATCACCTGTTCCAGGCTGTCCATTTTTACAAGTTCATGCATACGTGCCTGCCAGTCGATCAGGGCTCCCGGTGATGCCGCGCCAAATCCGGAACAAAGGCTTGTTCTGGATGCTTTTCGCCAGCTTTCTGTATCTCCGTTTCCACTTACCATCTTGTATATATTAAGGGCAGCTTCCACCGCCTCCGAAATGGTTTCGCAGACAGGATAGAGTCTTGCATTCCACAGTGTCCGGGCATCGTTTTTGTCCCAGAGTTCAGCCTCTGAGATGTTGTTTTTTTCTATAAATTCTTTCAGAGTTCCTGTCAGGAACTGGCATCCGCCATCTGTAAGTTCAGTCTTCGGATTATCATAAATTCCATAAATCCTAACAACAAATTTCTGATCACGTTGTTTCAGTCCGTGAAGTACTACTTCATCCGGAATCGTTTCTCCGTGTATATCTATATAGGAAAGAATTACATTATTTCCGATCTTTGAACCAGAATGTACATAGCTTACTTCCAGATAACAGTTATCCCCGCACTCTGCATTTCTGGATAAAACACTGTCCAGCGCAGCTGGTTTTCTGTTCAGAACGTTTTGTCCTACAGTACTGTTGACCTGATTGTTCCAGCCCAGATGACTGTATTTACGGAATTCTTCGGTCATCAGTTTCAGGACTTCTCTGGTGGTTCCAAAATGCAGGAATTTCGCCGGGGACAGGCGCAGTAATTTCATTCGATACGGGCGCAGTATCTCCCATACAACTTCCCTTGCAGCTGTCAGTTCCGGACAGAATTCACCTTCCGGTTTTTCCTTATAAAAAGCCTCCAGTGTGGAATCCACAGCCAGTGGATAGAGAAAATCTCCATACAGGGAAAGCCGTACTTTTTCGTTTACGTATGTATCATATTTTACCCTGTCAAAATTTCCATTCACGCTTATCATGCTGTACAGACTGTGGAGCATTTCCGTGGAAAAAATCACCATGCCTGTATCAATATCTACTGCATTCTGCTCATTGACAGCACCCTGGCTGCGCAGTGTTTCCGTGGTCTGTTTATGGAGAAATTTTGCTACATTTCCATCTTCTCCCATAAGAAATACGCCGTGATTTTTGCCTGTTTCTACGTTTTCTTTAAAGGAAACGGCAGCTGCTCCTTTTCCTGGAAAATCAATCTGCAGCGAGTTAAAAAGCAGGAGAACATCTCCCGAAAGAAGTACCATTCCTTCTCTTATGCGTCCTGCAACTCCGCTCATTTCTGCCATAAATTCATCAAATAATGTGGCAGTTCTTCCGTCCGGAAGTTTATGTGGTACAGGTGAAAAAAGTTTCCCCAGCGCGGAGTACTGAGGTACTCGTTTGCTGTCTCCGCCACTGTGGATAACGAGGATTTTTTTGCCGCTGAAATCTCCGCTTCTCTGTTCTTCAGCTACCGCGCGGAGTACATTTAAGGTGGCGCCACCGCTGCCTACACGCTTCCCATCAGGATCGGGCAGAACCAGAAATTTCGTCTGTACAGGAAGAAATCCCTCCTCCTGACGAAGTTCGATCTGTCCACGAAATCCTTCTGCCTGTTCCTCATTGGAAGCTGTCAGAACCACATAATCCCATCTTGCAAACCTTTCTTTTTTCAGCGAACGGTTATAATCTGCCCATGCATCCTGATAAGACTGAGACAAAAAAAGAGACGCCATTGACTCAGCCTGGTTGTCTCTGACAGGTATCTGATTTTTCATATTCATACGTTCCTCCATTGTTAAATCTTGCGGTTGTAGTCTTATGGGGAATCTCCCATTTTCTTTTCTGTTATCTCGTGACTTTATTTCTATTTATCTATATAACTTCGAGCACTCTCAGAGCTTATAACTCCTGTCTTCCCGGGGGCCTCATGGGTCTCCGGCGGGCGGTGCTCTGCCCGAAAGCGGTTTCATATAGAAACTGCTCTCCTGATAATTTCTTATCTTTCATTTATAAAAACCGTGAATTTATCACAGTGTTTATCATTTTAATTTCAGAATTTCTGAAACCCATTTATCAGAACTCCGATCAATGCTTCTGCGAAAATCCATCGAGACATTTCTGTCCCAGATTGTGTGCCATATTCAGGTATCGGTTACCCTGATGACCGTTCTCACAGATGAATTCTGCTCCTTTTCGCTGGATCTTTCCTCCGCAGATACTGCATACGGAACTGATCTCCTGCTGTTGGATCTCTGTTGTGACAATTCCCTGCTGCCAGCCTTTGTATTTCAGTTTTTCACGGATGGATTTATGAAGTGAAAGTGGTGAATCCATACCTGCTGTTGCCATGATGATCTTCGTATATTCCGGATCATACTCCGGCAAAACCAGCACTTTTACTTCGTTCTTTACGCAGTAATCAATGACCTGTCTGCTGAACTGATGTGCATAATGATCATGGATATTTTTGAGTTTCTGCCAGTAGCGTCTGTTTGCCTGCGGATTGTTTCCTGCACCTTCTGACATCCTGGATTTCTCAATTTTTTCCCTGATCTGTCTGCATGCATGTGTATATTCTCTGCCGCCTCTGACGAAAAAACTGCCTGTCCGTTCTCCATTTCCATTCAGTACACAGCAGACCACACAGGTATCCTGTCCTGTAAAAATAACTGAGCAGATTTTTTCGCCTGCTGCCATACGGACTTTCAGGTTTCTTCCATCTTCTACCGGTGTTTTCCATGGAATATGAAGCTCTGCCGTTTTTCCGTTAAGCACGAGTGCTAGTGACATCATCTGTCCTGTTTGTGGTACAGTATTTCCACGAAGCCGCACAGAACACCATTTCCAGTTTTCACCGTCCCACAGTTTCAGTTCAATTTTGGTTCCGGTAAATTCCCGGTACATACCTTTATAAAAGGTTACTGACTCTGTAAATTTCTCTGTCGGTTTCTGCTGATCTTCTCTTGCCAGATAGCTTCTTGCTGCCGCTGCAGCGGTATTGATCGCTGCACGTCTGAAGTACAGAGGAAGTTTTTTCCAGGGAAGTGGGTCTGAAACCGGCTGTTTATCCCGGCCCGGAACTGTCATTTTTTCCAGAATGCGAAGCGTTTCCAGTGTACCCGGCTGATTTTCGCTTAAATTCTTCAGATACAGGTTGTAATAAAACAAAAGAATTTCATTATAAAGTTCCTGCGTTTTACGGAACCACTCTATATGATCAGAAAGCACGTTGAACTTCCTGACTGTGATCGAATAACAGGAACTCCCAGCCATTTTCAACACCTCTGAACTCGTATATTTATCTTGTATAGGATATTTTATATCTTACTTTCCACTTTCTTTTCTGATTATAGGATATACATTATCTTATGTCAACGTCAATAAAGGCTTAAATATCCTGTTTTTCTGCCACACACTACGTACATTCTTTGTAAAAAATAACCATTATATTGATATTTTTTGCACAAAAAACTTTGTATATAAACACAAACATACATGATTCATATTTATTTTTTCTTTTTCGCTGTGCTATTTCGGCAAGCCCTCAAGAACTCCGATTATCCACTATAAAGCAAAAAAAAAGCAATACTCAGGATTTCTCTGAGTATTGCTTTTTTTATAAAACCAAGGGTTCACACACTATTATTTTATTACTGAATATAATTTTTCCACAGACTGCTGAATAGATTTTTCCGGATCCATCAGATATCTTCCATCTGTGATTTCCAGTGAAAGACTGTGTTTATATCCATATTCATCAAACTGTTTAAGGTATCCTTCCATATCAAGAATTCCGTCTCCCCATGCCAGATGACCTCTGGGAGTACCGTCAATGAAATGAACATGTATCAGCTTATCTCCAAATACTTTAAGATAATCTGACGGAGATTTGTTTTCCAGAACCATCGGACAGGTATCCAGCATTGCACCTATATGGTCATGATTTAATTCGTCCATCATCTTTTTTAATGATTCAAGATTGTTAATCAGATTACTTTCGTCTTCTCTCCATGCTTCCAGTGCAAGTGTAATTCCATAATGTTCAGCCAGATCTCCCAGCTGCATCAGTCCTTCTTTTCCATATTTCCATGCTTCTTCATAATCACTTCCATCAAAGTATCCTGTTCCGGCAGTCACAAGAACTTTATCTGTACCCAATTCGGAAGCAACTCTTACAGCATCTTCAAAAAACTTAAGACTTCTTCGTCTTTCAGACTCATAAGGTGCTGCCAGGTTAATAGGATAAATACATTGTTCCGGTGTATAACAGATCAGTTTAAGTCCTCTTCGTTCAATTTCATGGCGAACAGCAACTATATCGCGGTAGGTCATATCTTCCGGATGAAAATGTGGTGCCGCTCCCCATAATTCAACCGCCTGAACCTGATTTTTCACAGCGTCATCCAGAAATTTAGTCAGTGGAAAGAATTTATACTGAATATTCATAATTGCCACCTGACTGCGTTTTAAATTAACCATCTGTCATTACCTCCTCATATTTAATCATTATCCTGCAATGTGAACTTGAGCTCAAAATAGTCTGCATTAAAGACATCTTTGGAGAAAAAAACCGGTTTTTTATTCTGATCATAAAACATATTTTTCATGAACAAGAGTCCTCTGCCTCTTTCTACATTCAACAGTTCAGCCTCTTCTTTTGTTGCATTGCAAATAGCAAAACTTTTTTGTGCTGTTTTGAGCTTTACCCCATGTTCCTGAAGCAAAGAATGTATGGACCCTGTCAGATCCTCCATAAGAAGATACAGATACTCTCTGGAAAAGCGCATTTCTTCAATTGTCAGTGGAATTCCATCCACATATCTCAGCCTTTTTATAAAAAGCACCATATTATCATTCAGTTCCAGTCTCTGCAGATCAGCAGCTTCTGCCTTCTTCAGCTCTGCTCCCAGAAGTTCTGTTTTCACCACACGGCCTTCTGCTTCATAAGTTTTGCTGAAACTGAATATATTTCCCGGATTCCAGGGAATTCTTCGTGGTGCAACAAAAGTCCCCATTCTTCGCTTTCGGATCAGAATCTCTTCCCCCACCAGTATCTCCATCGCTTTTCTTACAGTAATCCTACTCACTCCATAGATCTTTTCCAGCTCTGTTTCTGTAGGTATCTGTTCATTCTCTTTATATTCGCCTGTCTGGATTTTCTTTTTAATATCTTCTGCAATCTGCTGATACATTGGTTCTGATGCTGTTTTTCCCATCTTATCCTCCATTGACTTATGCTGTATGTATCATTAATATATATAACAATATATAACATATTAACATATACATCCTTAAATCGATATATTTTTATCTGTAAATTTTATAATAAGATGACAGCCTGTTCCTGCAGACGTCTACATTTTTGTCTGCTTTAGTATTATTATCTGAACCACATGATACATTCTATTTCTATATTTCCCCCAACAATTAACTGCAGGCTCTGATTTTTAGGATTCTGTCGTTGTTGGCTACTCACCCATTACTTCTATATAGTATGTTCTCATCTGTGGTCCATCAAATTCTGCAAAATAAATATCCTGTGCAAAACGGATAAGTGCCTTTCCTTCAATTACAGGGAACATTACTTCATATCCCGTAAGCATCTGTTTCAGATGACCAGGCGCATTTCCACCAGTTGCTCCATAACTTGGCAGATAATGGCTGTGTGCGTAATCAGCAACTACCGGAGCCATCTTATCAAGAGTTGCTTCAATATCAGTATGTAAACATGTCAGATCTTCATTAACCATTACACCTGCTGTAGTATGAGCACTCATTACAAGTACAAATCCATTCTGAATACCACTTTCTTCTACTGCTTTGATCACTTCATCTCTGATAGAAATCAGCTGAAACTCTGTTTCGCTGAGCACTTTTTTTGTTGTAAGTTTTACCATGTTATTTTACCTCCAGACCAAGGAATTTTTCTGCGTTTCCGCCAAGTATTTTTTCAAGTGTTTCAGGACGGATATCAAGAGATTCCAGTCCTCGTTTGATGCGTGCTGTACGGAATCTGGGATTATTGGAGCCAAACATGATCTTGTCACCAAAATCATTATCCAGCCACAGACGACCAAACTGATTCATAAACACATCTTTCATAAACTGTTCTGGAGAATCCATATACAACATGGAAGTATCTGCATAAACATTCGGATATTTAAGAATCATGGCAGCTGTTTCATAAATAAACGGCCAGCCCATATGTCCGATACATATACGGAGTTCCGGATATTTTATTGCTACCGGTTCAAAATTAAGTGGTTTTCCATATTTCATCAGGCAATCATCACAGAATGACATACCCGCTGAAAAAATAATAGGTTTGTTATATTCAACACATTTTTCATAAATTTTGTCCATCATAGGGTCATCCGGGAAAAACGCCTGTTTTGAAGGATTCAGATACAGACCCATCAATCCCTGTTCTTTAAATGCTTTTTCCAGAACTTCAAGTGCATCTTCACGATACGGATCCACACTTGCAAATCCAAAGAAGAGATCCGGTGCTTCTTGTACCATTGTGCATACCTGCTCATTGGACACTACCCATCCTCCTGCACTGGTAGTAAGATCCATTGGAAGAAGTACCAGTTTATCTACATGCGCAAATTTCATCTGTGTTCTTGTAAGTTCTACCGGAAATGGGGACATCAGATCCCAGTGCGCCTGTTTTTTTCTGAATTCCAGTTCCTCTTTGTCACCGCTAATTTTTTCATAAAATCCTGGATGAACATGTACATCAATTACCATACTCATGTCTTTCTCTCCTTTGTAAGTTAAAAATTTTAATTGTTTACCCTTTTACTGAACCGGCTGTAAGACCTTCAACAATATATTTCTGCATGAAAATAAACAGAATGATAACAGGTGCAGCAACTATTGTTCCAAAAGCCATTGCCTGACTCCATGCAGTTCCATATCTTCCAATAGCATTATAAATTCCCACTGTTACCGGCCATTTTGTAGAATCATTAATATATGTCAGTGAATATACCAGGTCACTGTATGCAAACAGGAAAGAAAAAACAAATGATACAGCAACTCCACCAGAACACATTGGAAGTACTACTTTTATAAACGACTGAAGTGAATTGCAGCCATCAATGCGGGCAGCTTCGTCGATTTCCTTCGGTATACTTATAAAATAGGTTCTGAGCATTAATATACAAAATGGTATTCCCAATGTTGCATCTGCAAATATCGGAGCCAGATATGTATTATAAATAGACAATTTCTGAAAGATAATAAAGTTAGGAACCAATGTTGAAATCTGCGGCAGCATCTGTGATACCATAAACAGCAACAATATGATTCTTTTTCCCTTTAATTTAAATCTGGCCATTCCATAAGCTGCCGGAATCGACAGGACCACCGAAATAACCATAGCAAAGAAAGAAATGATCATACTGTTTTTCAGACCCTGAAGAATATTAAATATTGTAGACGTAAACTGTATGACATATGCAGATATTGTTGGTTTTAATGGAAAAAGCTGAGGCGGTGTAGCAAATACCATCTTTTCTTCTTTAAAAGAAGTGATGATCATCCAGTATAATGGAAACATCATTGCTACGAATAAAACAACTGCAATAACCGTCATGAGGGTGTTTTTTATTTTCTTTTTCTTTTTAGCACTATTCATAATCACATCTCCTCATCATCTTTCATCATACGAATGTAAAATACACCTACTATTAATAAAATGAACATCAGAATATTTGAAATTGTACCGCCTACTGAAAAATCAAATTTAGTAAATGAATTTTTATAAGAATATAATGTCAGCAATTCCGTTCCATTGACAGGTCCGCCGCCAGTCATAACATAAATCAATTCAAAAGCTCTGAAAGTATATACAATTCCAAGAACGAGAGAAGCCTGAATTGATGCTTTTACACTTGGTACGGTTATACAAACAAACTGCTGCCATGCAGTTGCCCCATCTATTCTCGCACTTTCATAAAAGTCCAGAGGGATATTTGCCAGGCCCGTAGAAAGAAGTATCATAAAAAATGGGATACCACACCATATATTAGCTACAATTACGGAAAACATCGCTGTCCACGGATGTTGGAGCCATTCAATCCCATGATCCATAATTCCAAGTCCAACCAGAATTTCATTGATAAATCCACCATTGGTAGCAAAAAAGAATTTCCAGAGGATTGCGTTTACCGTAACAGGTATGATATAAGGGATAAGCATCAGAGATTTCATAACCCTAAATGCTGTACCGCTTCTTTTAAACACCATAGCAAGTGCAAAACCACCTATAAACTGAAAGAAAATACAGACTACTGTAAACACACAGTTCAAAAACAGTGCATTCCAGAATTCTCCCTGTTTAAAAACATCAATGTAATTTTTCAGTCCGACAAATTCTTTGTGCGGTGAAAGCAATGTGGTAACCGTTACATCCTGAAGGCTAAGAATCAGATTATATATAATAGGATAAAATATAAACACCAGCATAAACAGCAGTGCCGGTAATACATATATATATCCCTCTCCTTTTCTGAGAAATCGTTTCATAATCATCTCCCTTTCTATAATATCAGCAGTATTTAAAATACTGCTGATATTATTATCATGTAACCGTTAGCTTGTTATTCTTTTGCTGCATCGATCAGTGCCTGACCATCTGCAAGCGCCTGATCTACTGGCTGCTGTCCTGAAAGTGCTTCCTGAATTGCCTGCTGGTATCCTTCGGATACGCTTGGCCAGTATGTTACAACATCTCTTGCACGAGAATTTGGAACCATATCAATAAAAGGTTTCATTTCTTCTGTCTGGAAACGTTCATCTGCCACTGCGTCATCACATGCTGTGAAATGGTCGATGGCCTTATCCCATTCACTGATTCTGTCATAATCTTCCATCCACTCAAGGAATTCAAGAGCATTCTCAGTATTCTTTCCTTTGATTACACAAAGGTTCTCACCACCATACACTGTAGCTTTTTCGCCGCCTTCTGTTGCTGATGGAATTTCTACAACACCATAGTTCAGATCATGATCTTTATAAGGTGTAATATTCCAACATCCCATTACATGCATTGCAATATTTCCGCTTTCAAACTGAGATGCAAGTTCTGACTGTGTCCATGTAATACAATCCTTCGGCATATAGCCTTCAGCAACCATGTCTGACCAGAGAGAAAGTGCTGTTTTTCCAGCATCACTATTAAGGTTCATGGTTTCTCCACCTGCTGTCCAGAAGAAAGGCAGAAACTGATATGTAGATTCTTCACTCTGTATTCCTGATACTGCAAATCCTTTATATTTGTCTGTCGTAGTTTTTTCTGCCAGCTCTTTCAGATCATCAAATGTCCAGTCATTTGTCGGATACTCTACACCCAGTTCATCAAAAATATCTTTGTTATAAATAATCTCAAGGTTATTAGATTCTAAAGGCATACCATATACCTTATCTTCATATTTACATGTATTCAGAATTTCCGGGAAATAATTCTGATAAGATTTCCAGTTTTCTACTTCATCAGTAATGTCTTCAAGGATTCCCATTGCTGCATAAGATACAGTGTCACAGTTATCAATCATAGCCAGATCTGGTAATGATGATGCCGCTGCCCCTACTGTCAGCTGTTTCTTGAAATCTGCAAAAGGAAGAACTGTTACCTTAACTTCTGTTTTGTCTGACTGTGCATTAAATTCATCTACATATTCCTGAAATCTCTGCTGAGATCCCTCGGTTGAAAAATAATGCCATAAGGTAATTTCTGTTTTTGCGTCTGCCTGTGCTGTATTAACTCCGGCAAACACCCCTGTTAACACCATCCCGCTCATTAAAAGTGCCATCATTTGTTTTTTTCTCATTTTGTACTTCTCCTTTCGTTATATTGATTCGGTCATTTGTTATACGTTTATAATACATATTCTATTTCATTATGTCAATACCATTGTTTATTTTCCACATTTATCACAATTTATTCTACATTTATTTATGCATTATGTCTTATTTTTGTATTATTTAAGCTATTCCATATTTCATTTTAAGTTATTCTTTATATTTTAATTGACATATTTTTTAATTTATGTTAGCATTCCAAATATAACAAATAAAGAGAGTCTATGTAAATAATTTTATGTAAAGGAGCGATCATTAATGAAAGTTGCAGCTATTGGTTTTTCTTGTATAGATGTTTATCAGAATCTCGACAAACGATATGCTACCGGAAACGGAATTGACTGCATTGTTAATCTGGCAAAACGTGGAATCCAGACCTCTGCAATAACAACTGTAGGTACCGACTTATACGGAAAAGAAATGCTGGATTTATGTAAGGAATATGAGATTGATTCTTCTCATATACAGGTAAATGAAGGTGATACTTCTGTTTTTTACATGACATTAAAAAACGGGACTGACAGATTTCATATCAAAAATGTTCCAGGCGTAATGGAAAATTATACTCCAACCAGAGAAGATATTGAATTCACCAAAACACATGATTATGTTCATACTGATATGTTTGGTCATGTACTTCATCTTCTCCCCGAATTTCGCGAAGCAGGATGTAAAATAATTCTGGATTTTTCTCTCAATAAAGATTTTGATGTCCTTGAGCCCGTCCTCAGGAATACCAATTATGGGTTCTTTTCTTTTGAAAAATATGATGACAATATCCAGGATTTTCTCAAAAAAGCTTATTCCTATGGGCCTGACATTGTAACTGCCACATTTGGAGAAGAAGGCAGTATGAGTTATGACGGCAGCACTTTCTATAAACAGGGGATTTATCCTGCTGCTGAAATCGTCAACACTGTAGGTGCCGGAGACTCCTTTATATCCGGTTTTGTGTATGGTTTGATCCAGGGAATGGACATTCCGGGATGTCTTGACTGTGGTGCGCGCACTTCATCTGAAATCGTGCAGAAATTTAACCCATATTGATCAATATTATGTAGTGTAACTGTTATAAAAAACGGGAAATGATAATCTGCAAAGCAGGTTTATCATTTCCCGTTTATTGAATTCATGCTCACGCTGTGCTATAGTAAGGTCAGTTAACCGACTATATATTGCTGCACCGAACAGCAGCAATGATCATCAAAGGGGAGGAAAATACATGAAGAACAAATTTCTTACACTGATGCTTGCTTTTACCGTAACGATGAGCGGCATTCCGTTCGCAGGCACAGTTCAGGCAGATGCATCTGAATTCACAGCCACAGAAAACACTATCAATGACACTACATCCGCTGTTATTGCCGATGCAGAATCTGATAATGAAACTTCTGATAATACAGTAGTTTCCGACGATTCCACTGACACAGACGAGTCAGCTACTGATGACAGCACCATCTCGGAGGCTTCTCCTGATCTCGCTGATGCAGACCCTGAAGAAGCAGTTCCCGAAACACCGGACACAGATTCCGATGAAACAACCATCGAAACTGAAGAAGAAGCATTCTCAGATGATGCCGGAATTGCAATTGAGTCCGAAGATGAAGAACTTCCTGAAGCGGAAGAAGAAACAGAAGACACTGACATTGCCGCAGGCGAAAACACTGTCAGTCTCGGCGCGAACGGTCAGAAAATCAGAGATACATATGGGATTAAAACTATCTATCAGGTACAGGGCAAAGGAAATGTCCGTTCCGAAGTAAACGGTTATATCAATAATCGTGATGATCTTTCCACACCGACAATGATCTATTTCCCGGCAGGTTCCTACACAATGTCCGGTCAGCTGAGAGTCGGTGAAAACCTCTATATCGTTGCAGAAAATAACAGCACTTTTACAGGCACCACTGTAAATATGTCCGGTTCTGACAGTCTTGTATATGGTGGTGTATGGAATGGCAACTTCCATATAGCTGGAACTTCCAACCGCGTAGAGAACTGTACAATCCAGAATGTAACCGGAAATAATGGTCACGGTGTCGGTGTTTACAATACTCAGACAGCTACTGTCACCAACTGTAAGATCCTTAATAATGCAGTATGTGGTATTTCCGTATATGGCGGTGCACATGTAAATGTTTACGGCTGCAATATCTCCGGAAACGGTCACAATGGCATCGGAGTCCGCAAAAATGCTTCTGTCACAACAGGACGCAATTGCGTGTTTGACAGCAATAAATACGACGGTATTGCTGTTGCAGACAAATCCCGGGCTGTCATCAATGACACTGTCATCAGCAGAAGCGGTTACATGGGCGTAACAGTATGCGACAGTTCCCAGGCTACCATCTCAGGCTCTACTATTACCGGCAGCAAATCCATCAACCTTGTTGTTGTTACCAACGACAAATCCTCCGGTCCTTCTACTGTAACAATGAATGGCAAAAACACCATTTCCAGTTCAAAGGAATCTCAGGGCATCAGTGTTACAGGAAAAGGAAATACTCTTGTGATCACAGGCAGCACCACTGTTTCAGGCAACGCAAAGAACGGTATCTGTGTCAATCCGGGCGGTATTCTGAAACTGACAGGTACTGCAGCAATTACAGGCAACAAAGCACACGGTATCACTCTTGAAACAGCAACTGCGATCATCAAAAATGCTACTGTCAAAAATAACAAGCTCAGTGGTATCATGGTAAGCAAAAAATCAAAGGTTAGTGAACTCAGCAATAACACTGTCACAGGAAACAAACAGTTCGGAATCGCTCTTTTAAATTCCACTGTAAAAAAAGTAAAAAAGAACAAGCTGAGTAATCCGTCAGCATCATCTGAGATCATGGTCAGCAAATGCAAAACCAATGCCAAAAACCTTTCCCGCATCTCTGCGAAAAAGGTTCGTTCGTCTTCCAGAAAAGTAACCGGCAAAGCACAAAGAAAGACCTCCATTATCATTACCGGCGGAAAGAAAACATACAAAGGCAAGGTATCTGCAAACGGAAAATACTCTGTACGTATTGCGAAACAGAAAAAAGGAACCAGACTCAGGATTGCAGCACGAGATAAAAACAAAAACGAAGCTTTTACAACCATAAAAGTTAAGTAGGCAGTGTTTTGACTGACACCGTTTTCCTTCAGTCTTTATTTCTGCTTTCTGCAGAATCTACAATACAGAGAAACTAAAACAAAAGAAGAGCACCAGTCTGTCAGGCCTGACTTTCCATACTACAGCCTGATAAACCGGTGCTCAATTATTTATTCAGTTCAACAATTCTTGTACATACTTTCCCGATCAGTTCCGGGTTGTGGCTGACTACCAGCATCCCAATACCTCGCCGTTCTGTCTCCTCTATGAGAAAGTGCCAGATCTGGCTCTGGGTAATGAGATCCAGCATGGTTGTAATCTCATCCGCAAGAAGAAAACGTGTTCTCTGTCCCAAAGCCCTTGCAATGCAGAATCGCTGAAGTTCTCCTCCCGAAAGTTCAGTCGGAAATCTGTTCATCCAATCGGGTTCTATTCCCAGCTTTTCAATCAGTTCCGGATCTGTCCTGTCTCCCTCTTCGATTACATTTTTCATGCGAAGTCTCGGATTTACTGCCTGCTCCGGGTGCTGCCAGATCATCTGTACCGGGCAGTATGTGCCATACTCTTTAAGCGTTTTGCCGTCAAGAAGTACCTCTCCGCTTTGCGGCGTTTCGTATCCGGACAGAATCTTACACAGAGTTGTTTTTCCAAAGCCGCTGGGAGCTATGATTCCCACACGTTCACTGCTGTCTGCACTCAGGCTGAACTGACTCAATATCTGTCTGCCTTTTTCCTCATAACAAAAGGACATATCTCTGACCTCAAGTTTCATAGTATGCACCTCACATATCCACTTCCGGAAACTTTCCATGGAATTTCACCCTGACATTCCCGCGATGCCATGTCACATCGCGGTGCAAACGGACATCCCTGCAGATTATCTTTTACATAGGGCTGTACACCACCAATATAATGAAAACCATGCTTCGGCATTGCACGCCAGAGCGCTCTGGTATATGGATGGCGCAGAGTTTCTTCCCTCTCAAAATCATCCACCGACGCATCTTCTATCGTATGTCCGGCGTAAAATACCTGTACCCTGTCCACCGTTTCCAATGCAAGTTCCAGATCATGTGTAATGACAAGAACAGCAGCTCCCATATCTGCAAGCTGCCGGAAATGTTCCATTGCACGTTTTGCAAGTTTCGGATCCAGTCCCGGTGTCGGCTCATCTGCAATAACCAGCTTAGGCTTTTCGACCAACGCCGTAGAGATCATAATTCTTCTGGTCATTCCTCCGGAAAGCTCAAACGGATACTGCTCCTGAACCTTTTTGTCCAGCGAATATTCCTCAAAAATCTTATCCAGACGATGCTTCTTTTCTTTATCTTTCTTTCCTTTGCAGATCTGTCTCCCTACCTTCATCAAAGGATCCAGATAAGAAGTACTCTGTGGAACCAGAACAATCTCTTTTCCCCGCAGCTTTCGAATGTTTTTTTCAGTCAGAGGCTTTCCGCAGTATCGTATTTCTCCACCCATTTCCGCATTATATGGCAAAATCCCCAGGATTCCATGCGCCAGCAGACTTTTGCCGGAGCCGGAAGAGCCGACTACTGCCACCATTTCTCCTGCGTGGATTGTAACACTTAAGTCTTTGATCACAGGCAGTTCTGTCTGTTGCATTCCTTTCTGATACTGGGTAAAGGATATTTTCAAATTGTTGATCTCCAGAATTTTTTCCTTATCCATTTTAATCTCCTATTCGTGTGCACTTGCCGGATCCAGCAGTCTGCGAAGGTTTTCTCCTGTTGTATAAAAACATACAACGGTAATCACCAGCATGATTCCCGGAAACAGTGCAAGCCACCATTTGCCTGTGATCAGATATTTCATTGCTTCTGACAAAATAATTCCAATTGCAGGCTGTTCGTTTGACAGCCCGAACCCAAGAAAAGTAATACCGGATTCATGAAGGATCGCATGTGGAAAAAGAAGAACAAGTCCGACGATAAACTGCGGAAGCAAATGTGGCGCCATATGTTTCATCGCAATATACAGGTTGCTTTTTCCGAGTTTTCTGGCTGTTTTTATATAGATCTGTTCTTTGAGCTGCAGTACTTCACCTCTGATCAGTCTCGCCAGAGATGTCCAGTGCGTCAGCGCAACTCCAAGAATGACTCCCTTAAGTCCTCTTCCGCATGCAACACAGATAAGGATCAGAAGAAGCATATGCGGGATTCCCATAACCAAATCTATGATCCATGTCACAATGGTATCTGCTGTTTTTCCCATTGTTGCAGATACAATCCCCAGAATGAATGCCATGACCGCACTGAACGTAGCTGCACATACTCCTATGATGATACTGATAGAAAGTCCTCTGACTGTCCGCGCAAACATATCTCTTCCAAGCCAGTCTGTACCAAACGGATATTTCAGACAGGGTGCAATGTTCTTTCTGGAAAAATCTGTTGCCCTTGCTGCATCTTCGCAGAACAGACCGCCGATACAGACTGCTGCAAGAAACACCACAGCAATAACAAGCCAGAGTACCAGCGTTTTTCTGCGGTTCCATCTGTTTTTCATCTTCCCACACCCCCTCTTCGGATTCGCGGGTCAATGACTCCGTACAAAATATTCGCTATAAAGTTTCCTCCAAACACGAACAATGCGCTTATGATCGTAATCGCCATCAGAAGCGGCATATCACTTCCAAGACCTGCACTGACTGCTGCCTGTCCAAGTCCCGGATAGGAAAAGACCTGCTCCACAAGTACTGAACCGCCGAAAATCTCGCTGATCGAAGCAAACTGAAGTGTCACGGCCGGGCCAAGGACATTGCGGAAACCATGATTTTTGAAAATCTGCCAGCTGCTCTCTCCTCTTGCTTTTGCAAAAAGCACGTAATCGCTGTCGCAGATGTCGATCATTTTTTCCCTGGTATGCATGGCAATATTGGATATTCCTGTGATGGAAAGTGTCACGGCCGGAAGAATCGCATGACGCACGCGGTCAAGAAAAGTCACTCCGCTTGCCTCCACTCCAATCGGTACGCTTAATCCTATGGGAAGTATTTTGAGCCATACCCCAAAGATGATCAGCAATAGCATGGCAATCCAGAATGCCGGAGTACTGGAGATCACCAGACAGTATCCTTTGACGATCTTATCAATCGGCTTTCCACGATTCATACCTGCAAGTGAACCCAGCAAAAATCCGATCAGTCCGGACAAAACCCACGCAATGATCATCAGGAACAAAGAATTTCCAAGTTTTACCGCGATCACTGTCGTAACTTTCTGGCGATAAAGGAGAGATATTCCCATATCTCCCCTTACAAAATCCCTGAACCAGGCAATGTAGCGCTGCAGGGGCGGTTGTCCCACGCCCCAGTATTCTTCAAGTTTTGCAATCTGTTCCTGACTCATGCTTCCAAGCGCAGCCTGTCCGACATTCGCTTTCAGAGGATCGATCGGAGAAGCTGTCATAAGTGCAAAAGCAGCAACACTGACTGCAAACAGCAGAAGCAGCACTTTGATGAAATTTGTTAAGATAAATTTTGCTTTTAAATTATTCAAAATCTGTTACTCCCATGACCACTGATCTACGTTATTTACGATAGACCAGCCATGTCCGTGTGGATGGATTTTCTGGTCAGCTACCTTAAGTCCGTCTTTTACAAAGTACAGATGATCAATATTGCAGAGCCAGATCCATGGGATATCACCTTCCTGTGTAATTCCGCTCTCGCCATCCCACTGGGCTTTTTTCCAGAGATCATAAGACTCTTCCAGATCACTGGATTTCAGTGCTTCATCCATGTATTTATCTACGGTTTCGTTTGCATATGGAGAATATTCTGCAAGGCCGGTTTCGCTCATTGTATGATAGATGTTGTACAGTTCCATTGGTGTATGTGCACCCCAGCCCCATACAAGCGGATCAGACTCTGCTCTTGTATAGGCAGTATCCCAGTCAACACCCTCTGTTGTCACTTCAATTCCAAGTTCGACAAGCTGGTTCTTACTGTCCTCTGCCAGTGCCTGACGAACAGAATCAGATGCCGGATACAACATGGTAAATTCTGCACGCATACCGTCTTTTTCACGGATCCCGTCATCACCTTCTGCCCAGCCTGCTGCTTCAAGAGTTTCTTTTGCTTTATCCAGATCGTATTCTACTTCTGCTTCTTCATTGTACCATGGCATCTTGTCGCATACGCTGTATGCCGGAGTTCCGTAACCGTTCAGAACATTTTCAATCATTTCTTCGCGGTCAATGCCAATATTGATCGCACGTCTTACTTCTACATCACTGGTGAAGTCATTTCCATAAGTTACTCCGTCAATTTCCTCTGCCGCAGTTGCCGGAAGATTGAATCCACGGTTATCTACTGTCTGTACGCTGAACAGATCATATCCGTCAACCGTTATATCTGAATAGGATGCCGCTGTATGTGCCACGTCTACCGTGCCAGACTGGGCTGCTGCCAGTGCTGCATCTTCTTCCATGAAAAGAACAGTTACTTTTTTCATTTTTGGCGCTTCTCCATAGTAATCCGGATTTGCCTCAAAAATAACCTGCTGTCCTTTGTCCCACTGTTTCATGATATAGCGTCCGGAACCAATTGGATTCTGTCCGTAATTTTCATCATAAGCATGCTCCGGAACGATTCCTACAATTGCCATAGTATATGGCCATACCGCAAATGGTGTATTCATATGGAATTCAACAGTTGTGTCATCCAACGCCACTGCTTCTTTCAGCATGGAAAAATCATTGACGGAACTGTTATCGCGGCAGTTATTGTATGTAAACGCCACGTCCGATGCTGTCAGAGGTTCTCCGTCCGTGAATTTGACGTCATCCCGAATTTTGACAGTCCAGGTAAGTCCATCATCACTGACAGAATAATCTATTGCCAGGTCTTTCCCGATAGAAAGATCTGTATTTGTAGTAGTAAGTGTACTCTGGATCAGCGGTTCATGTACGTGCTCTCCTGCTCCCCATCCATATGCCGGGTCAAAGCCGGATTCCGGCTCTGATGTTGTCGGCATAGTCACGATCACTTCGTCCTTCGCTGTACTTTCTTCCTGTGCCGCAAATACAATCGCAGTTCCCCCTGCAAACGATGCTGTCATACATACTGCCATCATAACCGCCAGTAATTTTCTCTTCATTATATCATTTCCTCCTTTTGTTCTTATTTATGCACAACGCTGTATTTATCAATACTTTCAGGATTTATATTTATTTATTATGCATAACAAGTTCTATCAGTATACCATCAATTTGGACCATATATAACCGTCCCTGGGGGATATTGACCTATTCATATATCGCATAAATCCTGCGATTTTTTCATAGCTCTGCATCCCCCTGGGAGGCTTGTTTTTACACTGCATTTTGTTAAAATACAATCAACACAAAGAACTGTGTTATTTTATCAGATAAAGGTGCACAGACCTCCACTCATAAAACACCAGATAACCCATAATAAAAAAGTACTTCCCATTCCGCAGGAAGTACTTTTTTATTTTATAAAACTGAATCTATTAAGTTCTTTGTATAATCCATCTTCGGGTGATTGATGATATCATCCGGGGTTCCGTATTCTACAGTCTTTCCATGATAAAGAACCAGTACTTTGTCACAGAATGCCTGCACCAGAGCAAGGTCGTGACAGATCAGGATAAATGACAGGTTCTCTTTCTGTTTCAACCCGATCAGCAATTCCAGGATCTGTTTCTGTACGGTTACATCAAGTGCGCTGGTTACTTCATCACAGATCAGGATTTCCGGACTTACCGCAAGTGCTCTGGCAATTGCGGCTCGCTGGCACTCTCCGCCACTGACCTGGTGTGGATAGCGGTCTGCGTATTCTGTATTCAGGCCGCATCTTTCAAGAAGGTTTTCCACACGTTTTCGTGTTTCTGTATGATTTATCCCCCTATTCCGAAGACTTTCCCCAATTCCATCGCCCAAAGTGCATCTTGGATCAAAAGATTCCATTGGCATCTGAAAAACCATCTGAATATCCTGATAGATTTTTCTTAAGCTTTTGCTTCCGGCGTGGGTAATGTCCTTTCCCTTAAGGAAAATCTGTCCATCTGTCACTGGCTCAAGATGTGTGATCATTTTGGCGATCGTACTTTTGCCGGAGCCAGATTCGCCTACGATTCCAAGGCATTCTCCCCGCCCCAGTTCAAAGCTGACATCGTCCACTGCAATCATGGATTTTTTCCCTGATATAAATACTTTTTTGAGATGATCAGCTTTCAGGATAATATCTGTCATTTCACTGCACCTCCTGATTCTCTGTTCGCCTCAGATGAAGCACGGAGCTCATCAGCTTCTTTGTACATGGATCTTTCGGACTGTCCAGGACAGTCTCAGTTTCTCCATATTCTCTTACCTGCCCATTCTGAAGGACCAGTATCCTGTCTGCCATCCTCCTTACAACACCAATATTATGGGTCACAAGAATCATCGCAGTATTATATTCTTTACGCATAAGCAAAAGTTCTTCTACCACCTGCTTCTGAACAGTTACATCCAGTGCACTGGTCGGTTCATCTGCCAGAAGCAGATTTGGATGCATGATCATGGCCGTACAGATTCCTACTCTCTGGTTCATTCCGCCGGAGAGTTCAAACGGATAGCTGTCCAGCACACGGTCACTGTCATCCAGACCAATCTTCTTCATGATCTCCCCCGCACGTTTTCGGACTTCCTTTTTGCTGATTTTCTCATGTTCTGACACTGCCTCATGTATCTGTGCCCCGATCGTCCGGACAGGACATAATGCGGCTTTGCAGTCCTGGAATACCATTCCAATCTCCGTCCCCAGATATTTACGAAGTTTCTTTTCACTCATATCTGTAAGGTTTTCTCCTTTGTACCAGATATCACCTTTTGTAACCAGACCTTCTTCCCCCAGAAGTCCCATTATTGCCTTGATGATCGTACTTTTGCCGCTACCGGACTCACCTACGATCCCAAGGATCTCGCCCTGTTGCAGCTCGAAGCTGATATCCTCGACTGTCGGCATTCCATTGTAAGAAATTGTCACATGCTCTACACGAAGCAAAGAATTCATAATTTTTTATTCTCCTCAGGATTTTACTCTACGTCCAGATCTGCAGTGATTTCATAGTAATCACATGGATGTGCTGCCATTCCTGTAACGTTTGATTTTGTCACGATTCCCATATTCAGATGTGATATGAAGAAGAACGCATCATCATCCAGAATATCCTGCTGGAGTTCTACGGCTAGTTTGCCTCTTTCGTCCTTGTCAAAAGTCTGATGAAGCTGCTCTGTCAGTTTCGTTACTTCTTCATTCTGATAATTTCCATAATTTTTTGCACCTGTTACTGTGCTGGTAAAGAAGTATTCCGGATCACCGGTCGGTGCTGTGGTTGTAGAACTTACATATACATCAAAATCTCCGCTCTTGGCAATCGTCATATGATCTGAAGTATTATTTACAACCACATCAATTCCGATATCTTTCAGTGTAGCCTGTGCATACTCCGCAAGTTTCGGCTGTTCCAGACGAGTCGGATAAGTCAGCCAGTTAATGCTGAGTTTCTGTCCATCTTTATCTGCATATCCGTCACCATCTGTATCTGTCCATCCAGATTCTTCGAGAAGTTTCTTTGCCCCATCCAGATCATACGAAACGGTTTCCACTGCATCATTTCCATAAGGAAAACTGCTTGGAAATGCTGCTTTTGCCGGAACTCCACGTCCCTGCATGATCACAGAACAGAATCCTTCTTTATCAATTCCCATCTCAACTGCTTTGCGGACATTCTGATCTTTCATAATCTCGGAATCCATATTAAACTGACCAAAGAAACATCGGCTTGTCGCACAGGAATTGATTGTATAATCAGAGTTTCCGTCAAATAACGCATAGTTATCGTACTGAAGCCCATAAGTTCCCTGAATATCTCCGGTCTGAAGAGCTGCTGTCAACGCACTTCCATCCGCAAAAGATTTGACCGTCACTTTATCTACTTTTACTTCTCCACCCCAGTAATTATCATTTTTTACCAGATCGATCTGGGTTGGAGTAACATTCTCTGCGATGTATGGACCTGTTCCGGCAACATTGGCAGAACCGCCTTCTCCCTGGATTCCGTAATCCATATCAATGATCGCACCATATGGGTCTCCAAGATAATTGATGATTGCCGGACATGGCTCTGTCGTATAAATGGTAAGTGTCAGTCCGTCTGCATCGATATGGTCGATCTTGAGATCATAAGGCGCACGGTCATGCACCGCGATCAGATCTTCCAGGCATTCCTTCACTGCTTCTGCATCCATTGTACGCCCACTGGAAAACTGCACTCCGTCACGAAGTGTGATTTTTACAGTTGTATCATCTACAAATTCATAATCTGTTGCAAGCCATGGCTCCACTTCCATGTTGTCATTGTATTTAAAAAGAGTTTCGCCAACACCGTAGCGAAGTACACTCCATCCGGAATAGTTATCATGCGGATTTAATCCGGCATCTCCCATTTCTTCACTGTAGCCGGTTGTTCCATACACAAATGACTTTTCACCATCAGCCCATACACTTACTGACATTCCAGCTGCCAGTATTGCTCCTGTAAGAATTGCTGCAATTAACTTCTTCTTCATAATAGTTATTTCCTTTCTGTGTTTTATTGTCTTTTTGCTCTCTCTTTTGGATCCATATAATCTCTGAGTGTATCTCCGAGAAGATTAAAGATCATAACAGTTATAAATATGGCAAGTCCCGGTGCAAGTACCATCCATGGTGAAATCTGAAGCATACTTCTTCCATCATTGATCATACTTCCCCATTCTGCTATCGGCGGCTGTACTCCCAGTCCAAGGAAGGAAAGCCCGGCAAGTTCCATCATCATAGTCCCAATATCAAGAACAGAAGTAACCAGAATCGGCCCCGCAATATTCGGCAAAATATGTTTAAACATAATTTTGAATGTGCTGCTTCCCGACAGTTTCACCGCCATCAGATATGGAGCCTCTTTCTGGGCGAGGGTCAGACCTCTGGCAAGTCTGGCAAACTTCGGCCACCCGATGACTGCCAGAGCTATGATCGCATTCTGAACACCTCCACCAAGTACTCCTGCTACTGCAAGAGCAAAGACAAGACTTGGAAATGCCAGGAACAGATCCGATATACGCATCAGAACAGTATCCAGAATTCCCCCGCACCAGCCACATATAATACCAATTACGGTTCCAAATACAGTAACGATCGCTACCAGCAGCAATGTTGCATAAATACTGGTTGTACTTCCTACAAGCACACGTGAAAGCATATCTCTTCCATAACGGTCTGTCCCCAGTATATGTTCCGCACTGGGTGGTTTCTGCGCCAGAAGAAGATCCTGTATATCCGGATCATACGGACAGAGTTTTCGTGCGAAGGCTGCGACAACAAGCAGAACCAGCGCCAGTATGGTAAAAAAGATCAGCTTTTCTCTGACATGGTTTTTCTTTATTTTCTGTTTTCGGACAGATACCTGTTTCTTTTTCTGTATCATGCTCTGTCACCTCCTAATCTCACCCGAGGATCCAGATAATGATAAATGATATCTGTGATCAGATTTACAACCACATATATAATTGCCATCCATGCCACATATGCCTGAATGATCGGATAATCTCTCATGGTAATGGCATCTACTGCCATTTTGCCAACACCATCCCACATAAAAATGGTTTCAACAATTGTAGTTCCTCCCAAAAGATTTCCTATTGATAATGCCAGCAGGGTAATAATCGTGAGCATGGAAGATTTCATCACATTCTTCCAGATGATCACACTCCCTCTGACACCTCTTGCTCTTGCTCCTGCTACATAGTCCTTATTCAGTTCTTCAAGGATCGTTGCCCTCACCTGCCTGGTATATTTGGATGCCATAGATATGGCAAGAGTCAGTGTAGGCAAAATCAGACTTAATGCAATATTGTCACTGGTAATGACCGGAAGCCATCCCAGTCTGATAGAAAAGAAGTACATCAGCACCAGTGCCGCAAAAAAATTCGGCATTGAGTTCCCGATAAAGCTTAAAAAGCGAATTAAATAATCAATCCATTTGTTATGTTTAACTGCTGAAATAATTCCAAGGGGAATTGCGATCAGCATTGTCAGTAATACAGAAAATACTGTCAGTAAGATTGTTGCCGGTAGTTTTTCTATAAAAGTTTCATAAACATCCCTCTTGGATACATAACTCTTGCCCATATCTCCGGTTGCCATTCCTGTAAACCACTTTGCATACTGAACAAGAAATGGCTGATCCAGACCATACTCCTTTCTTGTCTCATCAATCACTTCCTGCGAAACTGCCGAGCCTGCATTTTCATACATATAAGTGACCGCATCACCACCTGCCAGACGCATCATGGCAAAAGACAAAAAAGTGATTCCTATTAAAATCGGAATCAGCTGAAGAAGTCTTTTTAAAATGTATCTAATCATTCATTCTCCTTTATGTCTGCATATCAGACAAAATATCCGCATAATAATTCATCAGATAAAGTCTATCAAATGAAAAAATAGCAAACAACCCTCCCCCCGGGTTGCTTGCTATTCTAAATCTGCATATGTTATACTTATTTTGGAATAAGTCTGATTTAACTTTTTGGAAGGCGACTTCGGAGAAATTCAATAAATTCTCCTACACTACAATCCGGAATCTCACCCTTATGTGTAACAGCACCAAAAATTACTTTGTTTCCGTCTATATCCAACGGCATACCAGGTGTTGCGCCTTTCTTATCTTCTGAAAGATAGCTTCCACTCACATTTGACAACCTGCTGTTTCTGAGCATTTTTTCCATTACATAATCACTGTTTGTAAGAACAGCAATATCCAGATCTTTCCATTGAAAAGAATCATCCTGTGCAGCACCCAGGTCAAAAAATTCATCCTGATAATTCTGAATAAAACGCATTTCTTTCAAGTCGTTCAACAATAACTCAGACCTGTCTTCGCTCAAAAGTTCTGTAAGTTTTCCAGGATAAAGCATTACATCTGTTTCATAAAAAGCTTCAAACTGCAGTTTGTTTTTTGCAAGTTCATACAGAAAATTCTCTTTCTGGTGACTCAGTATGTAGACAAACCCAATGTCATCCAGATAATCTCTGACTCTTTCCATAATATTTCGGACACCGGCTGTTGTCAGTTGGAAATGATAGTTTTTGTCATAGGTTTCATTATAGAATTCCACAAACTGATCCGCAAACCATGAACTGGGATTAAAAGATATTCTCAGCCATTTTGTCATTCCACTGGAGGACATGTTTTCCAGCAATTCCACCTCGTTTGTGATTTTACATGCATAATGATAAACTTTCTGTCCCTGCACAGTCAGCCGTATTCCTCTTGGCAGGCGTTCAAAAAGCTGCATTCCCAGATTGTCTTCCAATGATTTTATTACCTTACTCACACTCGGCTGTGTGGAATAAAGAATCTTCGCCGCATCACTGAAAGAGCCTGTCTGTGCACAGGCAATAAAGTACTGTAACTGTTTTAAATCCATATTTTCTCCATTATTTTCTGGTTCTCAGCATAAACATTGGTGTCGGATTGTAGAACTCATCTTTTTCCAGATAAATCCTGCTGCTGATTCCCAGATCTACCTGAAATTCTTCCAGTTTCATAGCTCCGAGAGTTTCCAGATCCCATGCAGGACGGCTGTAGGAGCTGATCGGAAGCTGGCGCTTGATTTCTTCACATTCTCTCATCATCTCATCACCAAGTGTATGATGTGCATGTGTTTCCGGAAGATCACTGACGTTGGAAAAATCAGTAATTCCATAGTTGGCATCAAAGTTCAGAAGCACTCCGCCTTTTTTCAGCACACGCACCCATTCTTTGTAAGCATGTTTTACATGAGGCAGGGTCCAGGTAAGGTTTCTGGAGATAACAACGTCAAAAGTCTCGTCCGGGAAATCCGGATTTTCTGCATCCATGACCTGGAATTCACAGGAAACTTTTTCTTCTTCTGCAAGCTGACGGGCATTTTTGATCATGTCCGGAGTCAGGTCGATTCCCGTTACCTGATGACCTTCTCTGGCAAGAAGTACAGAGAAGAATCCGGCGCCACAGCCCACATCAAGAATGCGGAGTTTTTTGCCTTCCGGAAGCTGTTTCCGGATCTCTTTTATCCAGCGTTCAGCCATGGCACTGTGAAGTTCCTGCCGTTTCTGAGAAAGAAAACTGTCGCTTCTTTTTCCCCAGTAATTAACGATACGCTCTTTACGTTCATCATAAGGACTGATGATCCTTCCATAGGCGATCATCGGACTGTTGCCCGGAATCTGCAGAGTCCCGCACTGATAAAGAATCACACCGTCAAATTCTGCAATACTGATTTCTTTTACATTTCCCTCATAGTCCCTTACTTCACCAAGAAGGTCACCTTCTTTGAATACATCACCGGCTTTTTTAAATGGATACCATAGTCCTGTTTTCTCCGCATCCTGATAACGTACATCTGTTACTTCAAGAGGATAATAGGTACGAAAATCTTTCTGTCCGAGATAGATTCCGAGGTGGCAGAGAATGTTTCTTACATCTCTTCTTGTAGAACGGGTCTCCTCATAAGTCCATGCTCCCATTCCGCCTCTTTCAATAAGAATGCTTGGAATTCCCTGTGATGCAGCATAGTTATAAGAACCGCCGGATGTTACGTTGGATTTTACCATATAAGGTACATCCACCTGTTCTGCCATTCTCCTGGATTCGGCTACAGTATCCTCAGGTGCAACACCTGCGTAATAAACATAAGGTGTCAGAGTCTCAAAATCATCTCCACTGTGAAGGTCTATATAGTAGTCCGCTACAGGCTGTAATTCCTGTGAAACTGCCCATGCAAGCTGCTCCATTTCTGTTCCGTCCGGGTTTCCCGGAAACACCCGATTGAGGTTTTTGCCATCAGTCAGACCCAGGCTTCCATTACGGTTTTCAAAAGCCGGGCGATTCAGAACTTTAACAATAATCACCGTTCCTGCCACTTTTTCGATGTCCAGTTTCAGTGATAATTCTACTGCTGCCTGGATTCCCACATACTCACCTGCATGCACTCCGGCAGTGATCAGCATCGTTTTACCAGGGCGTTTCCCGTGAAAAACAGTTGTCGGGAATTTCAGTTTTCCGTCGTTCAGTTCCAGCTCACCGTTCCATATTTTTCCAGGTTCTGCGACTATATTTTTAAAGATAAAACGTTCTCTTTTTTTATGACCCTCCAGCAGAAAAATCGGCGTGGAACTGTTGTTCAGGATTTCCTCTTCTGTCCATACTTCTTTCCACACTTCACGGTTACATTCAATGTTCACAAAACCAGCATCTTTCATGGCTTTCATATCCCATTCAGGGCGTTTCAGCTGGCTTAACGGTACCTGTCTGGCAATCTCTTCCATCTTCTCAATGTCGGTTCCTTTATAATAATCTTCCACGTTCTGGTCTTTTGTCTGCTGACGGTCTTTTTTGTATCCTTCTCTTTTTTCCTCGTCAAAAAGATGGCCATACCAGTCAGCATCAAAGTTATAAAGAACACCGCCTTTTTTCAGCACGCGGTTCCACTCTCTGTATGCTTTTGCCGGATCTGGCAGGTTCCAGGTCACGTTTCTGGTAACTACTGCATCAAAACTTTCACTTTCTAATTCCAGTTCCTGAGCATCTCCAACCTGCCACTGAATCATCTCTGCCAGTTCTCCTGCATTCTGTCTGGCTTCTTTCAGCATTTCCTCTGTATAATCCACTGCGGTCACCTGATATCCGGCTTCTGCAAGGAGTATTGCAAAAAATCCTGGTCCGGTTCCCACGTCCAGGATAGTGATTTCTTCATGTTTTCTGTTCGGAAACTGTCTATCCAGAAGCTGAAGAAGCTTATCCCTCCACATGGTTCTTCTGGCATCTGCCATTTCCTGCTGATTATATTCTGAATAACCTCTGGCGCGGTTCGTCCAGTAGTCATGAATGTCGTTTTTAAGATTGTTCATGTTATTTCTCGCTTTTTTATTTTATTGTACAAAAAAACTACCCCTCCCACAAGCCTCCTGGGGGGATAGTTCGTCATAAAAATAACAAATGATTGTTGTCAGATTTGTTCATACAGGCATTCTTGAATTTATGCCTGAAGAAATATACTCCACAGACAGATTGTCGGAAGTGACAGCAGCGTGGAAAAAATAACCATCTTCGTCGCAAATGCCGGATCGGAATCATATTTTTCTGCCAGAATACTGGTCGTTGCACCAGCCGGCATTCCAGCCAGAATAACACTGATACCAAGCACCATCTTCGGCAGATGAAGCGGAAGAACTGTACACACTATATAAACTACTGCCGGAATAACAATCAGTCTCTGAACTGTATATTTCACAACTGTCCAGTCCCAGAATTCCTTTGGATCAATATCTGCCAGGATCATTCCGATAACCATCATGGACATGGCTGTATTGCAGTTTGATAATGAATTTACCATTCCGCTGATTCCAGCTGGAAGTTTCCATCCTGTCAGCATCAGTATGATACCCAGTTCGCAGGTGATAATGCACGGATGTGTCAGAACTTTTTTTAATGCGGCTTTTTTATTGCTTGTCTCCGTAAAAACAGAAAGTCCTGATGACCACATCATAATTCTCATTGGAATCAGATAGAAGCTGGTAAGTACAAGTCCCTCTGCCCCGTAAATGCCTTCTGATATCGGATTTCCAAGGAATCCTGAATTCGAGCAGATAGTTCCATACTGGAGGCATTTGTATCGGTCTTTCGATTCATTCCGGTACATAATCTTTCCATAAAACACACAGAAGATCTGTATACACATGGAAATCACCAATATCTCAAGATACTGCATGAACTGTGCTCCGTCTGCTGCTCCTTCTGTAAATGCGTGAAGGATGTTGCATGGTAAAATCACATAAATGACCATGTCATTGAGGTTTTTCTGGCCCTGAGGACCTACTATATGAATTCTTTTTAATACAAATCCTACAGCGATCAGAAGGAATAATGTAACCTGTAATGTTATTACTGTTATCATTTCTTTTTCCTGTTACTCCTCTTTTGAATAGTACTGTCGGCAAGTGTCTTATGATACCTGCCGCCTGTGCGCTGACACGCACTTTAATAAGTTTATCACACAAAAATACACCCTGCAATATCTCCCCCTTTCATGCATCCCAAAATAAACAAAGCATCGATTTAAACGAATAATTTAATTTTCGATGCTAAATTAACCTGTTATTGCAAATCAGCAGCATCGATTTATATGTTTAATCTTATTTCCGATGCCCGACACACTCATTATTGCAGAATATTGACATCGATTTATATGTTTTTCATCTTTTTCGATGCCAGATTGACTGCCAGCCTCCGTTGACGGCTTTGGATTTATCATGTAATATTTGTATATGATTTGGGGGATTTTCTCCCTGAAACACTTTTATTCAGATGAGGTTTTCATATGGACAGTAAATGGGAAAAACGCCGGAAACGGCTGTTTGAAATTATAGAAATCGGTTCAAATTATGATGCAGTATGCTGGGGATATGACTTCTTTAATACCTTCACCATAATCCTGAATCTTACAGTCAGCATCTTATACACTTTCGATAATATGGAGCTGAAATACGGACCGCTCCTGCTCACACTGGAACGACTCACCGTTGCTTTCTTTGCAATAGATTTTGCGCTCCGTGTATATACCGCCAGATATATGTATCCTGATGTCTCGCAGCCGAGAGCCATCTCCAAATACCTGCTGTCCTTTTCTGGCATCGTAGATATTCTGTCATTTGTTCCATATTATATGCCGTTTTTCTTCCCTTCGGGGGCAGTGGCTTTCCGTATGCTGCGAATCGTCAGGATCTTCCGCCTGTTCCGGATCAATGCCTATTACGATTCACTGAATGTTATCACAGAAGTAATCATTGGCAAAAAACAGCAGCTACTGTCTTCTGTTTTCATCATTCTGATACTGATGCTGTCTTCCAGTCTCTGCATGTACAGCCTTGAAAACCGCGCACAGCCAGAAGTCTTTACAAATGCATTTTCCGGAATCTGGTGGGCAGCCTCCACTTTGCTGACCGTAGGCTATGGAGATATCTACCCGGTCACCACCATGGGCAAAATTTTCGGTATTTTTATCGCATTTCTAGGTGTTGGTATGGTCGCTATCCCCACCGGTATTATTTCTGCCGGCTTCGTTGAACAATACTCCCGCCTCAAGAGAATCGGCGAATATGGCCAGGAAGAAGACGTACATTTTATCCGCATCCAGCTCAGCAAAAACGACAAATGGACCGGTCACAACATTGCCGAGCTGAATCTTCCCGAAAAAATCATCATCGCAGTTGTACAGCGCAGCCACCGGATTCTGGTTCCCAAAGGAGATCTGGTTCTTCAGCCTGACGATGTACTGGTCATCGGTGCAGAATCTTTCCAGGACAAAGACCATATTAAGCTTAAGGAGATCACTCTCCTTGCCAAAAATCCCTGGACCGGCCAGAAAATCCGTGACCTTGATATCTCCCGCCATTCTATCATTGTGCTTGTCAAGCGCCACAAAAAACTACTTATTCCCAGCGGAAACATGACACTTCAGGAAGGGGATACTGTTATCCTGTATACCCAGACTCTCATGGCCAATGCAGATGATTTGGAAATATAATGCCAGTTACTGTTCACTCCGTTCACAGCAACCTGGCTAAAATCCTGATAACCACAAATGCAATCTTCTCTTGACTGTTTTCAGTCTTCCATGCTACAATCCTGTTGTCATAAAACTTGGACAGTAATTCATGTTTTATTATTTCCAAAACACAGTGTGGATTTTTCTGGCACAGTCGTTTTTGACACAGCTATTTTTCGCCACACAATTACCTTTATCTGAGGGTAGTTGTGTGGCTTTTATTTTGTTTATTTGCTTTGCTATATTTTCAACAAGGAGGATAAATTTTTGAATCAGTCTTTTATGAAAGAAAAACCGGTATTTCCGCTTCTTGTATCCATGGCACTTCCCATGGTCATTTCCATGCTTGTAAATTCACTATACAATATCGTGGATAGTTTTTTTGTAGCACAGATCAACGAAAATGCCATGACTGCCCTGTCTCTGGTTTTTCCAATCCAGAACTTTGCAAATGCAGCAGCTATCGGGTTTGGAATCGGAATCAGCTCATATATTGCAATTTCTCTCGGTGCCGGCAATGCCGAAACTGCCGGAAAAGCAGCAACCCACGGACTTGTCCTGTCTGCCATTCATGGAGTTGTTCTTACTGTAGTATGTATCCTGATCATGCCCGGTTTTCTCGCTCTTTTTACTTCCAGCGAAGATGTTATCAAAGCCGGATGTCACTATTCAACTATTGTTTTTCTTTTTGCAGTTATTAATACAATAAACCTTGCCTATGAAAAAATCTTTCAGGGTGTGGGACAAATGAAGATTACTATGATCGGTCTGATGGTTGGCTGCGTTTCCAATATCATTCTGGATCCTCTGCTTATTTTTGGCATTGGTTCTTTCCCTGCTATGGGAATTGAAGGAGCTGCCCTTGCTACAGGACTTGGCCAGGCGCTGAATCTGATTTTTTATCTGATCGTTTATGCTGTTTATCCAATTCCGGCAAAAATCCGACGCAAATATCTCCGCCCTGACAGACAGATTGACAGCCGTCTGTATTCTGTTGGAATTCCAGGTGCACTGAATCTTGCACTTCCGTCACTTCTGGTTTCTGCACTGAATGGTCTTCTTTCTGCATATTCTCAGAGTTATGTGGTGATTCTCGGTATTTACTACAAGCTGCAGACTTTTCTTTATCTTCCGGCCAGCGGTATCGTCCAGGGTATGCGTCCGGTGATCGGTTATAATTATGGTGCCGGAGAACACAGACGTGTCCGCAAAATTTATCAGGTAACTCTTGTCATGAGTGGTGTGATCATGCTGATCGGAACTGTCATCTGTCTGACTGTACCGGGACAGCTGATCGGTATGTTTACAACAAATCCTGAAACAATTTCTGCCGGAAAAACTGCTCTTCGTATCATATGTGCAGGTTTTCTGGTCTCCTCAGTCTCAGTAACTGCCTGTGGTGCACTGGAAGGACTGGGCCGTGGTACAGCTTCACTTATAGTCTCTCTCTGCAGATATCTGCTGATCATACTGCCTGCGGCATTTATCCTGAGCCGGTTTTTCGGAGCTGTGGGAGTGTGGAATGCGTTCTGGGTTGCGGAGGCTGCGACCGCAGTGATCTCCTATTACCTCAGTAAGAAAATTATTGGAATCTGAGGCGGAATCAGAAAACATTAAATAATTTAAATAATGTATAATTCACACTTCACGCAGTTGTATATAAAAAATATCCCCATGCCTTTAGTAAATCAGGAATTCAGAAACACTATGATTCATAGAACTTTGCTAAAACCATCAGAAAAAATGTCAAACTCGCCTTCGGCTCAGACAATCCATTTTTTCTGATAACGCAAAAACCTATGCATCAAGTATTTCTACAAATTCCTTCAAGCACACAGGCATGGGGATATTTTTTATTACACTGCTGATATTTATCCATTCTTCAAATATTTACCAAACTGTTTTCTTTCCCCCTTGCTCAGAACGAGGCTGCCGCACCGGACCGCGGTTCTCCGAACCGCTAACAATCCCCCACACGAAAGAAGATATAATAAAAACTTTCGCAAACATGGCATATTGATAATACACAGGTCTGATTCGGGAGATTCTGTGGGAGAACACTCTGCAGGGATTGCGCAAATACTTGATGAGAGAAATCTGTGTTATGAAGAAAAATCACACTGTCTGAGCGCAGCGAGTTCGTGATTTTTCTGAATGTTCTTAACAGATTTATCGAATCTTAGTATTTCTCAATTCCGAAGCCCGTTCTCCTACAGAACTCCCGAAACCAGACCGTCCCTGTTATCAATACCCCTGCTAAATTTTTTATCATAAACTTTCAGGATTTTCTTGACAAATACCCCTAAGGGGTATATATTTATTTCATAAAGATACCCCCACAGGGTATCCAGCAATCCCAACCATTCGCTTTTTCATCTAACCAACCACAATCCGAAAGGAGATTTTATGAAAGAAAATAAAACCCCCGAAAAAGAAACCTGTTCCTGTTGCTGCGGTACGAAACACACCGACCGCACAGACGCAGAACGTAAAAAACTCATCAACCGCCTGAAGCGTATTGAAGGCCAGATTCGGGGAATCATAGGAATGCTGGAAAACGATGCCTACTGCAATGACATCCTGATCCAGTCTGCAGCTGTCAATGCAGCTGTCAACGCCTTTAACCGCGAGTTACTTTCCAATCACATACACAACTGTGTGGCGAGAGACATTCGCCAGGGCAAAGACGAAACCATTGATGAACTGGTAACAACCCTTCAGAAACTGATGAAATAAACACTTACTGGAAACAATACCTATCCACTTAGACATACCATTCTGAAAGTGAGGAAATTTATTATGGAACAATATAACGTCACTGGCATGAGCTGTGCAGCATGCAGCTCCCGGGTAGAAAAAGCTGTGTCAAAGGTTCCCGGAGTAACCTCCTGCTCTGTCAGCCTTCTGACAAACTCCATGGGCGTAGAAGGAACAGCCACTTCCCAGGCCATTATCACAGCTGTAGAGCAGGCCGGATACGGCGCCTCCCTGAAAGGCGCCGGCAAACAGCAGGTCTCCATGTCCGAAGCAGAAGAAGCTCTGGAAGATCACGAGACTCCTGTTCTGAAACGCCGTCTGATCGCATCTGTAGGATTTTTACTTGTACTGATGTACTTCTCCATGGGACATATGATGTGGGGTTGGCCTCTTCCCGCCTGGTTCAATGACAATCACATAGCCATGGGCCTGGTACAGCTTTTGCTGGCAGGCATCGTCATGGTCATCAACCAGAAATTTTTTATCAGCGGTTTCAAGAGCCTGTGGCATCATGCACCAAACATGGACACACTTGTTGCACTTGGCTCCATGGCCTCTTTCGTATGGAGCGTCTATGCACTTTTCGCAATGACAAGAGCCCAGGTTGACGGAGATTCAGCTGCAGTCATGAACTATATGATGGAATTTTATTTTGAGTCTGCAGCAATGATCCTGACGCTGATCACCGTTGGAAAAATGCTTGAAGCACGATCCAAGGGAAAAACAACAGATGCTCTGAAAAGTCTCATGAAGCTGGCTCCGAAAACTGCTGTTATCCTGAAAAACGGTCAGGAAACCACTGTTCCGATCGAACAGGTACAGAAGGGAGACATTTTTGTTGTACGCCCTGGTGAAAATATTCCTGTTGATGGTGTGATCCTGGAAGGAACAAGTGCTGTCAATGAAGCAGCCCTTACAGGTGAAAGCATTCCTGTTGATAAAGCTGCCGGAGATATGGTTTCTGCCGCAACTGTAAACCAGTCCGGCTTTATCAGATGCGAAGCTACAAGAGTCGGTGAAGACACCACACTCTCCCAGATCATCAAAATGGTCAGCGATGCTGCTGCAACCAAGGCTCCTATTGCCAAAATCGCAGACAAAGTCTCCGGAATTTTTGTACCGACAGTTATTACAATTGCAATTGTCACAACACTCATCTGGCTCCTGACAGGACATGAATTCGGCTACGCACTTGCACGAGGAATTTCTGTTCTTGTTATCAGCTGCCCGTGCGCACTCGGACTTGCCACTCCTGTGGCAATTATGGTCGGCAACGGCATGGGTGCCAAGAACGGTATCCTGTTTAAAACCGCCGTTTCCCTTGAAGAAGCAGGTAAAATCCAGATTGTTGCCCTTGACAAGACCGGTACCATCACAAGTGGTCAGCCGGAAGTTACCGATATTCTCCCTGCCAGTGGAATCAATGAAAATGACCTTCTTCTCAATGCATTTGCACTTGAGAAAAAGAGTGAACATCCGCTTGCAAAAGCTATCCTGCACAGAGCTGAAGAACGTTCTCTTACTGCTCCTGAGGTATCTGATTTCCAGGCTCTTCCGGGAAATGGACTTACAGCCACATTAGACAACGAAGCACTTCTTGGTGGAAGCATGAAATATATCAGCAGCCAGATAAATGTTCCTGCTGACCTGAAACAACATGCCGAAAAGCTTGCAGAAAACGGTAAAACTCCACTTCTTTTTGCCAGAAACGGACAACTTCTGGGAATCATTGCTGTTGCCGATGTAATCAAACCAGACAGCCCGCAGGCAGTAAAAGAGCTCCAGAATATGGGAATCCGTGTGGTAATGCTTACCGGTGACAATGAACGCACAGCCAGAGCGATCGGCGCCCAGGCAGGTGTGGATGAAGTTATTGCCGGAGTCCTTCCTGATGGCAAAGAAAGAGTGATTCGTACCCTGAAAGAAAAAGGTAAAGTTGCTATGGTAGGAGACGGAATCAACGATGCCCCTGCCCTCACAAGAGCCGATATCGGTATTGCTATCGGTGCCGGAACAGATATTGCCATTGATGCAGCTGATGTTGTTCTGATGAAAAGCCAGCTCAGTGATGTACCGGCTGCCGTCCGCTTAAGCCGTGCTACACTGAAAAATATCCACGAAAATCTCTTCTGGGCATTTTTCTACAATGTAATCGGTATTCCACTGGCCGCCGGTGTATGGATTCCAATCTTCGGATGGACTCTGAATCCTATGTTTGGTGCCGCTGCCATGAGTCTTTCCAGTTTCTGCGTAGTATCAAATGCACTGCGCCTGAACTTCTTCAGGATCCATGACACTGCAAAAGATAAGAAAATCAAAGGGGCTGTTCCCATTGATGATATAAAAAATGAATTTAATAATGAAGAAAAGGAGAACAGAAAAATGATCAAAGTAACAGTAAATGTAACAGGAATGATGTGCCCTCACTGCGAAGCACACGTAAATGAATCCATTAAAAAAGCTTTCGGTGCAGAAGATGTTGTATCTTCCCATGAAAAAGGAACTACTGTATTCACAGTTGACGAAAAAGTTGACGAAGACAAAGTTCGTCAGACTATCAAAGATGCCGGATATGAAGTTACCGGTATCACCCAGGAATAATATACGGATCACAGGTAACTATCACAAATTTTCGACTCCGCCTCTTTTCAGGCGGAGTCGTTTTACGTATAATAAAAGAATAACTGTTACAAGCGGAGGGAAACTATGAACACTACACCAGATAAACCAGAGCAGGAAGAAATCCGAAACCTGCAGTATTACGTCAGCCATATCAGACGGGATATAGCAAATCTGTTCAAATGGCTGATCCTTGCTGTTGCCACAGGCCTTATCGTAGGCGCTGTCAGCAGTTTTTTTGCTGATTCACTGAAAAAAGTCACTTCACTGCGTGGTATTTATCCGCAGATTTTTCTGCTTCTTCCGGTTTCCGGTCTTTTGATTGTATTTCTTTATCAGAAAATCGATAAAGAAGACGGTGGAACCAACCAGGTACTTTCTACTATCCGTTCCCAGGATGATGTACCTTTTCGTTCTGCACCACTGATTTTTATTTCCACTATCCTGACACATGTTACAGGTGGATCCGCCGGTCGTGAGGGTGCTGCCATACAGCTCGGCGGCAGTATCGGAAATCAGCTCAGCAGGTGGCTGAAACTAGACGAAGAAGATACCCATGTCATGATCATGTGCGGAATGAGTGCCGCCTTTTCTGCAGTTTTCGGAACTCCAATGGCCGCTGCGGTCTTTTCCATGGAGGTTATAAGTGTTGGTATTATGTACTATGCAGCACTTCTTCCATGTGTGATTGCTTCAATCATTGCTGCCAGATTTGCCACAGGCTTCGGCATCAATCCGGAAACTTTTCATGTTGTAAATATTCCTGAACTGACTGTTGAAACAGGAGTCAAAATGGTCATCGTAGCCGCTGCCTGCGCAGCTGTAAGTATCATTTTCTGTATGGCACTTCATGGCGTCAGCAAGTTTTACAGCCGCTTTTTTAAAAATCCTTATATACGTATTGTGGCTGCCAGCTTTATCATCATTGGCATCACGATACTGCTGCACACCACTGATTATATGGGTGCCGGCAATAATCTGATCGAGCTTGCAGTCGAAAAAGGCCAGACCAGACCTCTGGATTTCTTCTGGAAAATGCTCCTTACTGCACTGACTATGCGTGCCGGATTCCGCGGTGGTGAAATCGTTCCTTCTTTCTGCATAGGTGCCACCTTCGGATGCCTGATGGGACAGATCATCGGTCTTTCACCTTCAATCTGCGCAGCTGCCGGGATGACTGCATTATTCTGTGGTGTGACCAACTGTCCGATTACCTCGATCCTGATCGCATTTGAACTTTTTGGCTTCCGCGGTGTCTCCTATTATCTGATAGCCGTGGCAATAAGTTATTCTGTATCCGGCTATTATGGCCTGTACAAAGATCAGACCATCGTATACTCGAAATACAAAGCCAAATACATCAACCGCCACACCAGATTCTGAGTAACTGTTCACTCCGTTCACAGCAACTTTTGTTACAAAAATAACGTTCGATTTCACCTAGAATTTACTTGTGCAAAACGGATTATATGATAGAATAGAGGTGTATTTTTTATAGAAAAACAGGAGGATTATATATGCGCAAAACCAAAATTATCTGCACTTTGGGTCCATCCACTGATAAAGAAGGCATTCTGGAACAGCTCGTTAAAGAAGGCATGAACGTTGCACGTTTTAACTTCTCTCATGGTTCCCACGAGGAACAAAAAGGCCGACTTGATCAGTTAAAAGAAATCCGAACACGTCTCAATAAACCGATCGCAGCGCTTCTGGACACTAAAGGCCCTGAAATTCGTATCCGTGACTTTGCAAACGGCAAAATCACTCTGGAAGAAGGTCAGGAATTTACTTTAACAGCAGATGAAATTGAAGGGAATGAAAGCATCGTTTCCGTTACTTATAAAGACTTATACAAAGATGTAAAACCAGGTAATACTATCCTTATCGATGATGGTCTTATCGGTCTCGAAGTTAAGAAAATCAAAGGACATGACATTGTCTGTTCCGTCAAAAACGGTGGTGTTGTATCCAACAAAAAAGGTGTAAACCTTCCTGGCGTTGAAGTAAATATGCCTTTCATCAGCCAGAAAGATCATGATGATATTCTGTTTGGTATTCAGGAAGGATTTGACTTCATTGCCGCTTCTTTCACCAGAACAGCTGATGATATCCTTGCAATCCGTAAGATCCTTGAAGACAATGGTGGGAAAGGCATCAATATCATTGCCAAGATTGAAAACCAGCAGGGCGTTGATAACATTGATGACATTATCCACGTTGCTGACGGTATCATGATCGCTCGTGGAGATATGGGTGTTGAGATTCCTCTGGAAGATGTACCTGTTATCCAGAAAGACATCATCACCAAGGTCTACAATGCCGGCAAACAGGTCATCACTGCTACCCAGATGCTGGATTCCATGATGAAAAACCCACGTCCGACACGTGCTGAGACAACTGATGTTGCCAATGCCATCTATCAGGGAACAAGTGCTATCATGCTTTCCGGTGAGACAGCTGCAGGTAAATATCCTGTAGAAGCACTGCAGACCATGGTCAAGATTGCGCGCCGTACAGAAGATGATGTTCCGTACAATCAGATGTTCAGCATTCGTGCCAAAGATCAGACTACCAGTGTAACAAATGCTATTTCCCATGCCACCTGCATGACAGCTATCGATCTTGGTGCAAAGGCCATTATCACAGTCACACATTCCGGAAACACTTCCCGCATGGTTTCCAAGTACCGTCCGGGATGCCTGATCGTAGGCTGCTCACTAGATGAGCGTATCTGTCGTCAGCTGAATCTTTCCTGGGGTGTTGCACCTATCTATATTAAAGAAGAATACAGTATGGAAATCCTTCTTCTTCACGCAACAGAAGCTGCTGAAAAAGCCGGCTATGTAAAACAGGGAGATGTTGTTGTTCTTACCGTAGGTGTTCCGCTTGGACGTCCGGGCAATACCAACCTTATGAAAGCTGCAGTAGTTGGTGAATATTAATATCTTAACAGACTTCAGGGCGGCTGCCTGCTCCTATATAGGTTGCAATGCAGCCGCCCTGATTTTTATGTTTTATGGGGTGGGCAAAATCATAATTTCAGAATTCTATTTCTTTTTCCTTAGTTTGATACACAGGACAGTTATCGTTACTCCTGTCACAAAAGCGACAACACCTACAAATACATAAACACTGCCACCATTGAGAAGGACTACTGAACCATATCCTCCTTCTACAGTTGAAAGGCCTGCTGTCTCTACCCTGTTAAGCATTGAAAAAATGCAGCTTATAAGTATAACACAACTACATAGCAGTTCGCCCAACTGTCGATTTTCGTAACGTCGTCTGTATATTCTGCACTTCTGACGTATCTTGTGCATTCTCTCTTCATTTACATCTTGCATTCAACAGTCTCCCTTTCTCTGTTTTTGTTTTCTATCTAATAAAAGACACTTTCTTTCAATTCCTTTCACCAAAAATAAAAAATATGCCTGTTTTTTACAGACATACTTTTACCTCAGCCACTTATTCGATTTCTATTTTTATCCTCGAAAAAATTCCCTTCAGTATAAACAATATCAGGATCAGTCCTGACGGGAAAAGATAACCGGCAGTTTTCCAGCCACCGTCCCCACTGATCAGCAGGTTATATACGCCATGAAATACTATACATGCACCAACGACACCTACTGTTCCGGTAAGGGCGATCCAGCTTCTGCGAAAAACATGTGCAACTCCATAACCAACTGCAATCCCGCACAGTATATGAAGTGCTCCCGCAGAAATGCCCCTGATAAGAAGAATAGAAAAGCTTTCAGCTCCATTTTCTGTAAGATAACATACGTTTTCAAAAGTTCCAAATCCTACGGCGATTCCAAGAGAGGCAGATGTAATATCTCCGGGATTCGGTTCAAAAACTACCAGATAAAACAGCAGCGGCAGTACTTTCATAACTTCCTCACACACAGGTGTGATCTCTACTACTGATGCAACAGAACTCGCCCCATAATATCCCACAAAAAAACTGCTGACATATGCAGAAAGAAGGCAGATTCCCATTCCGACAATAACAAAAATCGTGAATCTTCTTTCTTTTCCTGTCCTGAAAAAAAGGCTCAATATCAATGGTATTGCAATACAGATAAAAATATTTTCTATGTAGGTCATTCAGCTTCCACCTCTCTCTTAAGCGCCGGAAGAAGCGCTGCCATGGTAAGTGTCAGCACGATATCTATCGCAAAATAAAGATTAAAATTTGTATAATCCTTAATAAATGCCGAAATACTATACAGACTTATCTGCAAAACCACCACAAGTAAAAACAGAACGTCAAGCAGTTTCGCAGAATCTTTCTGACAGAGCCCCCATATAGATCTGTAGACTATTGTTCCAGCCGTCACTGCAAATGCAATTTCAGTGACCGGTGATGGTCCCATGATCTTCATAAGCATGCTCACAACAGTGACAACGACTGCTCCCACAGCTGCCGGTTTACATGATTTTTCCTGAACATTCGTCCGAAATAATGATACAGAAAGATAAAAAAGATAGGCCGCGATCCAGGATATTTCCGCAACATAAAAAACCTGCGGTACTTTTCCGGTAATGATAAGGCACAGTACATAATACAATGTTGCCAGCGACATACAGAAGTATCCACATGAAAGCAGCAGATATTCTTTGCTGCTCTCATGCAATGCCATTGTCCCTGAAATGAGTGCCATCAATCCAATAACGATCACCTGAAAAAAATTATCTATGATCTCAAAGCTCATCTGTATCCCTTTCTTTTGAATCTCGTTTGTTTCTTTCACGGATTTTGTACATAAAAATCGTCAGGCAAACTCCGAGGGCAAATGCAAGAATCCCCATTATGATATAACTCAGAGCACCGTTTTTCGCAATGATACTTGCTGTTGCTGATGTCTGCTGTATATTTCGAAAAGAAAGATTCTGAGTCAGGGAAGGCATATAGAATCCTGTACATATGATAATTGCGAAGCAAGCTGCAACACATGCAATTTCACTGAATATCTGTTTATTTCTGCTGTCCTGATGCTTTATTTCGGCAGTCCTTTTTCGTATTTTTTTCATGCGTTCTTCATCAGTCATCATAATACTCAAACCCCTCCTTTCCCAGAATTTCTCTGAGGCTTTTTTTGCCTCTGTGCACAAGATTTGTAACCTGACTTTCTGATTTTCCCAGAACTTTTCCTGCTTCCCGGTAACTCATATCTTCAAAATAAACCAGATACAGTGCTTCCTGATATTCTTTTTTCAGTTTTTCAAGTGCCATGTACAACTGACTGTTTCGTTCGCTGTTAAACAATCCGGCCTCCGGAAGTTCTCCGCTCGGAATTTCAAATGGCAGAGTTTCCAGTCCAATATGTAGTATACGATGCTTTTTCTTTGTTTTGCCTGCCAGATTTCTGGCTGTTCTGTACAGATATGCCCTGAAACTGCCTTCACCGGATACCGGTCTTCTGCGTGCGAACATCAGTGCAAAAGTTTCAATCATCAGATCTTCTGCCTCATGCATATCTTTCAAGTAACCATTAATATATAAAGTGAGAATATCTCCATGCCTCAATACCAGTTCATCTGCAGCTTTTTCTTCTCCCTGCCAGTAAAGCTCATATAAAGTCTCATCTGTTCTCATTCGGGATGCCCTCCCCTGATATTTTTCTAAATTATGTTGTTTCTCTGACAATCAGTTTTCCTTCAAATACGACTTTATTCTGTGTCTTTTTACCTTGAAGTGTAGATATCAAAATTTCTGCAGCTGCCTGTCCCATTTTACGTACAGGTTGGGCGATAGTCGTCAGAGGAGGATCTATCAATGCACTGACGAAAATATTATCAAAACCAATTACACTGATTTCTTTCGGAACCGAAATCTGACTTTCATTAAATCCTTTTACACAGCCGATTGCAAGCATATCTGTAGCTGTTAAGATTGCATCTGGTCTATTCGAAAGTGATACATAATACTTGGCTGCATCCCGTCCCAGTTTAATATAATCCGGTTCGTTTTCTCTTTGGACACGATACACCCATTTTTCATTTAATTCCAAGCCACAGTCCTTAAGTCCCTGTACAAATCCCTCAAAACGATCCTCAATAATGCTGACATCTTCTGAGTTCATCACATAACCCAGTTTATGTTTTCCCTTATCAAATAAGTATTGAACGGCTTTTCGACTGCTTTTAAATCCATCAGTGTAAACATATGCATAACTTTCATTTTCCCCGAAAACTTTGTTCATATATACAATCGGCAATTGCTCCGAAATCTGTCTTAGATAATCTGCCATCTCATCATCCGTGCGATATGTGTTATAAATAATTCCATCTATATTTCTTTTCAGTAATTCATTCGTATATTCAATCTCAGACATTGCATGTCGTTCTGTATTGCAGACCATAACCATATACCCATATTTCAAAGCAATGTCTTCTACGCCACGAAACATTTCTGTGTAAAAAATATTACTATATTCAGGTACTACCAGTGCAATCGTATGTGTTTTCCGAGTACGTATTGCCTGTGCCATATAACTTGGTGAATAATCCAGCTTTTTTATAGCAGCCTCTACGGCCTCCCTGGTTTCTTTTTTTACTTTTGTATCTCTGTTAATCACTCGGGAAACTGTTGATTTAGATACTCCCGCTTCTTTTGCAACATCAAATATTGTAACCATATTCTTTCTCCGACAAATTAATCATTACTATGATTAGTTTCAAGGTAATTACTTATCTTATTAATAGCATACCTTTTTTTCTGATTTTTTCAACAATTTTTTTAAGACAGGAATCCGTTTTTACACGAACCCTGTCTTAAATTTAATCAAAAATTTCCTTTATTTTATTTTTCATCAATTCTGCCATTTGAATATGGCCTTTTTCAGTGTAATGGATACCATCAATTTCATTTACTTCCACTTTTCCTTCTGGATTCAAATAGTCTAAATGATAATTTTCAGCAATTCTGCTATAGTAGTATTCCAGTGCTTTGCTTCTGTTCTCCATATCCGGAATCATCTGATCCAGATCCATTGGCCGTCCCACACTATGAATAGGTACTGGTGTTACCAAAAGTATTTTTGGTGGTTTGAAATTAATACCTGCATCCGATTTCATAACTGTCTTTATGAGATTTTCCATTGAAGTACCAATATCGAAAGGAGTTACTGAAAATCTTGATTTCAAATCATTTGTCCCAAGCATAATTACTACAAGATCCAGCGGTTTATGGCTGTCCAGGCATGGAAGAAGATATTTTTTTCCATTCTTGTATTCTTCTACAGGATCGTCCCACACTGTAGTCCGCCCTCCCAGGCCCTCTTCAATAATATAATATTCAGGGGCCAATTCTTTTTGAAGAATACCTGTCCATCTTTTCTCGCGAGGATATCGACTGACTAAATCAGGCATAAGTCCATAGGTATTGGAATCTCCATAGCATAAAACTGTTTTCATCTGTTGTTCCTCCTATGCCTCTTTTACTTTTTTTACAGTTTCCTTGTTTGCTATAACATCAAAAGCAACTGCGAGAATCAGAACGATTCCTTTAACAACCTGCTGATAGTACTCTCCTATATTCATAATTGTCAGGCCATTACTAAGTACGCCTATGATAACAGCACCAAGAAATGCTCCCAGCATAGAACCTTTACCACCATTTACACTAATACCTCCAATTACTACTGCTGTTACAACATCCATTTCTGTTCCTGTACCAGATGCCGGAGCCCCAGAACTTACACGACCTGTAAGTACAACGCCTGCAATGGAGGCCAAAAATCCACTGATTCCATAAAGCGAAATAACAATCTTGTTTACAGAAACACCCGCCAGCTTTGCTGCTTCAACATTTCCTCCAATTGCATAAACATAACGTCCAAAATAGGAATATTTCAGAATCAATCCCATGATCACAACAATAATCAACATAATAATAACTGGAATTGGAACTCCTGCCACATATCCCTGTCCAAGATATACAATTGATTCAGGAATGTCATAAACTGGAAGCCCGCCAGAGAAAATATATGCAAGGCCACGAACAACTGTCATCATTCCAAGTGTAATCACAATCGCTGATACATTAAGGCCTACAATTAAAGCTCCTGTGATCACACCAATTACTGTCATTACTAACATAGTAAGAATGATTGCAATTGGAACAGACATACCTGCACTAATCATCTGTGCAACGGCAACACCTGAAAGTCCCAGATATGCACCAACTGTCAGATCCATGCCACCGGAAATGATAACATACGTCATACCTGCTGTAAGAATTCCGATAACAGCAACCTGTCTCAGGACATTTAGAAGATTATTCACCCGCAGAAAATTTGGGGAAGCAATTGCAAAAATAGCTACTAAGACAACTAATATAATAAGTGTACTGAATTTTTTGAATATCTGTTTCATGTCCTCTCTCCTTATCTGATTCCGGAGGCCAGCTCAAGAATCTTTTCCTGCGTAGCATCCTCTTTTTTTAATTCACCCATCATTTCTCCTTCATGCATAACCAATATTCTGTCAGCCATTCCCAGAAGTTCCTGCATTTCAGATGAAATCATAATAATTGCCATTCCTTTTTTTGCAAGTTCATTCATTAATACGTAAATTTCTTTTTTGGCTCCAACATCAATTCCTCTTGTTGGTTCATCAAAAATTATAATATCAGAATTTGATGCCAAAGATTTCGCAAGTACAACCTTTTGCTGATTTCCTCCTGATAAATTTCTGGTAAGCTGCTCCATGGAAGGTGTTTTTATTGATAATTCCTTTATGTATTTCTCTGCCATGTTCTTATCTGCGTTTTGATTTACGAAACCGGCCTTTGAAATGTTTTTCACCGCAATAAATGAAATGTTATCACGTATTGTCATATCAAGAAGGGCTCCGTGTTTCTTTCTGTCTTCCGGAATTAATGCTATTCCATCCTTAATCGCATCTTTAGGACAATGAATATGAACTTCCCGTCCATGTATCTTTATTTTTCCTGAAGATTTTGGGTCTGCGCCAAAAATAGCTCTTGCAGTTTCAGTTCTTCCTGCTCCTACTAATCCTGCCAAACCAAGTATTTCTCCTTTTCGCACCTTAAAGCTGATATCCCGCAAAAGAGTTTCTGTACTCAAATGTTCAACTTCCAACACTACTTCTCCGATATTTTTTTCTACAATAGGATATTGTTCATCCAGATCACGTCCTACCATCATTTTAATCAGTCCATTATTATCAATCTCTGATGTCATTTTTGTTCCCACATATTTTCCATCTCTCATAACAGTAATTCTGTCAGCTAATGCAAAGATTTCTTCCATTCTATGGGAAATATAAATGATAGCAACTCCCCGTTCTCTCAATTTTCGAACAATTCCAAACATAGCATTAATTTCACGATTAGTAAGCGGTGCTGATGGTTCATCCATAATCAGAACTTTTACATTTGAAGAAATAGTTTTGGTAATCTCAACTAACTGCTGATATGCAACTGTAAGACTTTTCACCTCTTTTGTCACATCAATATCTATGCCAAAACTGTCCATAAGTTCTTTTGCCTTCTGATTCATAAGTTTACGATTAATCGTAAATCCTGTTGTTAATTTCTGACCAAGAAAAATATTTTCCGCAACGGAAAGATCCGGTACTAAATTAAACTCCTGGTAAATAACACCAATTCCAAGTTTTTTAGATAACGCCGGCGTCATTGATGTATATTCATTTCCCTCATATATGATAGTACCCCCATTCGGTTTAATAGCACCGGAAATAACCTTAATCAGTGTAGATTTTCCTGCACCATTTTCTCCCATAAGCGCATGTACTTCACCAGGATATACCTCCAGATTCATATGATCCAGAGCCACAACACCGGGATATTCTTTTGTAACATTCTTTAAAGTTAATATAGGTTCCATATAATCTGATTCCTTCCCGGGGTAACCCCTGAACAGTTTCAGGGGACCTGTCAGTCCCCTGAATGCATAGAAATTATATTATTCAGCTATATAATCCTTCACATTTGCTGCTGTTACAGCCTGAAGATCAAATAAGCTGTCCTTTGGATAAGAAGCCTTGTTTACTACTGCAATCGCTGTATCAACCAGCTGTTTACCTGTTGTTGTAGGATTCTGGCTTACCGAAACCTGATAAATAGTTCCCTCATCAATAAGCTTCAGTGCTTCATCTGTAGCATCAATACCTGCAATCAGATATTTATCAGGGTCCGTCATTCCAGCTGCCTTAAATGCCTGATAGGCCCCAAGAGCGGCTCCATCAGATACACCACATACCACCTTCAGATCTGGATTTGCCTGGAGGAAATTTTCAGTATTGGACATTCCCTCTTCCTGATCTGCTGCGGTTGCATCTGCAACAAATTTAACGTTTGGTGCATATTCCTGAACACCTTCCATAATTCCTTTTTTACGATCGATAACAGATTCCATAAGATCATAATTCAATGTTGCAGCCTGTACTTCTTCATCTGTTCCATACATTTCAGCAATTCTCTGTCCAACAGCACAGCCTTGTGTATACCCTAAAACATATTCCTCACATCCGATATATGCATCATAACCATCAATCGTTGATGTAAGGCAGACAACTGCAATCCCATCTTCTTTTGCCTTTGCAATTACCGGTTTTGTAGCCTCAGCATCTACTGCACACACAATAATCGCATCACATCCTGCTGAAATAAAATTTTCCAATGCTGTAACCTGTTTTGCAGAATCACTATCACAGGAATTAGTCATCAATGTGCAGCCTGTTGCATCAGCTTCATCCTGTGCTGCATCAACTAACTGGATGAAAAACTGACCGGTTAAGTTCAGAACAGAAATACCAATTGTATAGCCCTCATTATCAGATGGCTGTGCCAGCTCCACAGTTTCTTCTGCGTTCGTCTCTGCCTTATCATCTGAGGCAAATACAGTTGTAGCTCCTGCTACCATTGAACAGGTCATTGATGCTGCCAGGATTAAACTCATAATTTTTTTCTTCATATCCATTCCTCCATTTGTAAATTGATTTTCCGTTTTGGGAACGTTACCATTTTTGTTTTTAAAAAAAAGCCGTATTTGTATAATATGACTTTTTATTTGTTTTTGGGAACGTTTCCATTTGATACTTTTATCATACACGCACTATTGTTTATTGTCAATCTGTTTTTATATTTTTGCTATTTTGTATGAATGTACTGTCCATTTTTTATGCAACATTAACAGTGCAGCTATTGGATGATTAATTACAATAGCTGTGCTATTTACATCATTTATTTGTATCATTTCGTAAGATCTTTGATCACTTCACCCGCAATGATAAGGCCTGCTACAGACGGCACAAATGCAGTGGAGCCCGGGATATCACGACGTTCTGTGCATTTGTGAGCAGCCCCCGGCGGACAGATGCAGTTGGTTCTGCAGCTGATCGACATATCCTCAAGAGGACGGATTGGTTTTTCCTGAGAATATACCACCTTCAGTTTCTTTATGCCGCGTTTTTTCAGTTCACGGCGCATTACCTTTGCCAGCGGGCAGACAGACGTCTTGTAGATATCAGCCACCTGGAATGCTGTGGGATCCAGTTTGTTCCCGGCTCCCATACTGCTGATGATCGGAACTCCGGCTTCTTTTGCCTCCATAACGAGCTGGATTTTTGCAGTCACCGTATCTACGGCATCAACAACATAAGAATACTGCGAAAAATCAAACTCATCTTTTGTTTCCGGAAGATAAAAGCATTTATGAACGTTGACTTCTACCTTGGGGTTGATATCCAGGATACGTTCTTTCATAACATCTACTTTATATTTACCTACTGTACTTCTGGTCGCAATGATCTGTCTGTTCAGATTTGTAAGACATACTTTGTCATCATCGATCAGATCAATCGCACCAACTCCGCTTCGTACCAGCGCCTCAACTGTATAACCGCCAACTCCTCCGATACCGAATACGGCAACTCTCGAGCCGGCAAGTTTCTCCATAGCTTCTTTACCAAAAAGAAGTTCTGTTCTGGAAAACTGATTTAACATATTTTTCTCTCCATTTATCTATCTGAAATTAGCCTACAATTCAAGTATGTATTATAACATACGAAAATATTCCCCACAATATTAAAGCTTCCCTCTTTACAAAAAACCAGCCGGCATATCAGAATGCCGGCCGATTTTCTCTGCTGTTTATTTTTTAATTTTTACAGATTTTGCTTTACTCCATGATGAATAATATTTCTTGCCATTAACTGTTTTATATGTACGAATGCGCACATAATATTTCTTGCCTTTTTTGAGTTTCTTCACTGTCTTTGAAACTGTAGAATTTTTGTTCACAGTTACCGTTTTGGTGCCTGAAGTAAATTTCTTATTTGTTGAATACTGAATCTGGTATCCGTTGACCGCTTTGTTTTTCTTCCACTTAACGGTCATCTTTCTTGTCTTTGTATTCTTGACAGAAGAAAGAGTCGTTCCATTAACCGTAACCGGTTTTTCTACCACCGGTGTCGGTGCGGCAGGCTTCGGAGTGATCGGTTTTACTGCAGGAGTTGATGGTTTTGGGACAGGCGCGCTCTTGATGTTGAAACGGATCGTTGCCTCACCTGCATAGTTTCCGGTTCCTTTTACAATGATGATTGCAGTTCCGACATTTGTGTTGGATGCATATTCCACTGTGTAATCTCTGCCTGATACAAGGCCAGGAAGCTGTACCGCCGGTGAGATCGGTTTGCCTGTATATGTCTGTTCAGCAATCGTTGGCAACTTGATCTGAATGATATTTTCCGGTTCAATCGTGAATGTTTTCTGCACAATACTTGTATAATCATTCAATCCTACAATATAAACTGTCGCTGTTCCTGCATTGATGTTATTGCTGTAGATCAGCTCATAATCTTTGCCTTCTGTCAGTTTCTGGTTTCCGAAAGTAACTGTAACTTCTGCCTTACACTCAGCACCAGTGTAGGTCATACCGCCTGCTACAGTAATTTGGGTTTTTAAGATACTGATTCCAGCATTGCCAGTGACTTCTTTTACTGTTACAGTACAGGACGCTTCTGTTGTAGTACCTTTTACTTTTGCCGTGACCACTGTCTTTCCGGCTTTTAATGCTGTAAGAATTCCTTTTTCTGTAATGGTTGCAACAGTGTCATCAGAGCTTTCCCACTCAATCTCAACTTTATCAGTTGTATTTGCAGGGGTCAGAAGGACTTTCAGTTCTTTTTCCTGACCTTTGTAAATTTCTTCTGTCTTGTTTACAAGGGCAATTCCCTCCAGAGTAATTCCCTGGATTTCATAATCTGCTGTCACAGTTCCCTGATAATTTCCAATACCTGTTGCTTTTACGTGAGCGGTTCCCGGTTCAGTATTGTCTGTATACTCAAGTACATAATCCTGATTAAGAACAAGCTCTGTTTCTCCTGCGGTCAGTGTAACTGCCGGTGAAATTTCTTTTCCTGTATATGTCTGTTTTGCAATTTCACTGAACTTCGCTGATTCGATATTCTGACGGCTGATCTCAAATTCTTTTTTCGCAACGCCCTTGTAATCGTTCTGTCCGATTACATAGAGCAGACCTTTGCCGGCATTTATATTGTTTTCACACAGAAGCGTATAATCGTTTCCTTCTTTCAGTGCAGTACCGTTTACTTTTACAGTTACAGAAGGTGTCTGTTCTGTTCCGTTATATTCCAGATTTCCATTTACAGTAATCTCCGCATTTGAAAGATCTGTTCTTGTATCCAGTGTGGAATCTGTTACTTTCAGTGTGTATTCTGCTGATATTGAAGTACCTTTTACAGCTGCTGTGATCACCGTTGTTCCGGCTTTAAGGGCTTTTACAACTCCGTCTGTTACGGAAGCTACTTCCGGCTCACTGGAAGTCCACTGAATATCCACGGAATCTGTAGTGTTTACAGGGTTCAGTGTGACGATAAGTTTTTCCTCATCACCTTTTTCCATGGAGCCTTCGGTCTTGTTCAGACTGATTCCATTCAGTGAAATCCCCTGGATTGTAAACAGTTTCTTAGCAGTTCCCTGATAATTGCCTTTTGCGGTGATGATTGCTTTTGCAGTTCCAGGTTTCGTATTGTTCTCATAGGTAACTGCATAATCTTCATTTAATGTAAGTTCTGTATCACCATCTCTAACCTGAACTGCCGGAGCGATCGGAATACCTGTGTACTGCTGATCTGCAATCTCACTTACTTCACATTCTGAAAGGTTCTTCGCTGCGATCGTAAATGTCTTCTCAACAATACCTGTGTATTTACTCATTCCCACAAGAGAAACTTTTACTGTGCCTGCATTGATATTGTTGCTGCAGACTGTCTGATAATCTGTTCCTTCCGTGAGTGTTTTACCCAGAAGTGTTACTGTAATTTCCGGAAGGATAGCCTTTCCTGTGTAAGTAAATTCTTCCTTATTAAAGGTCACTGTTGCAGCACCGATATCGGTCTGCTGGATTTCCTCCGGCTCAGTTACAATGACTGTACATTTTGCTTTGTATGTTCCACTTTCGGATTTAAGAGTGATGACTGCTTTTCCTGGTGTCACAGCAGTTACATTACCATTTTCGTCTACTGTTGCAACCTTATAGTTATCCGTAGACCAGGAGAACTTTTCACTGATCGTACCATTTACATAATACTCCAGCTGATGAGTGGACTCTGTGTCCATTGCAATTACATCTTCTGTCAGAACTACTGATGGATCACTGACTGTTACCACGCATTCCGTATAATGACTTCCATCTGCCACATAAGCTCTTACAATTGTAGAGCCACAGGCATTGGCTGTTACTGTTCCATCAGCCCCTACAGAAGCAATATCTTCATCTTCTGTGTACCATTCAAGAGAAGTATCTGTAGCATCTTCCGGATAAACAGAAACGTTTATCTTTTCTGATTCTTCCGGTTCCATGTACAGAGTACATTTATCTGATGTAACTTTTTCTACCGGAACTGTGGTGTCTGTTACGTTAATAGTACAGCTGTTTGCATATTTGCGGTCTGCTGTCATGAAAATGATCTTCGTTGTGCCGGCATTATTTGGCTGGATTTTTCCTTCTTCTGTTACAGAAGCTACTGACGGATCAAGTGAATAGATATTAACTGTCTTGGAGCCATCATCAGTGCGGAATAATGTGTATAAAGACTTCGTGTCAATTACTTTACCTTTTTCTGCTTTCTCTAATGATGTCGAATCTTTAATTACAATTGCGCCATCTGTATCTTCTGTTTTCAGTATCTGATAGAAACTGCTTCCCAGTTCACTGACATTTTTATTTTTTTCATAGGCAACATATTTCAGAATCGTATTGGCACTTACCTGAATTCCATCAGAAGTATATTCTGTGCTGTACTGATCTGGTGTGGAGCCATCTGTTGTGTAATAAATCAGTGCACCTTCTTCACCGGTGAGATGTACTGTAGTTACATCTGACAGTTTACCGGATTCAACGTCTGCTACAGGAGTCTTCGCTGTTTCCAGATAAGCGAACATAGGATATACCGCCATATCAGATGTTACATTCAGGTAATCTGCATTGTTCCATCCCATAAAGCTCATGCCGTCTTTTGTCGGAGCTTCCGGAGCATTTGCAGCCTGTCCATATTCAACTTCTTCTGTACTCAGTACCTTTGCATCTGCATCATAAAAGTTTACTGTATATTTCTTTCTTGCATATCTGGAAGTCAGCGTCATATTTCCTGTGACTTCTGTTTCACTTGTCACCGGATTTCCGGCTGCATCAAACCAACCGGTCATTTCATATCCTGTTACATTTGGAGAAACAGGGATAACAAGCTGATCACCGTATTCATAAGTTTCCGTCTGAATTTCCTGGCGATCCCAGTCAACCCAGTTTACAACAAAGCTTTCTTTTTCATATCTGGCTACGATAGTCAGATCATAACGGATATTTGTATTTCCTGAACTCCATCCGATGAAACGGTAATTTTCTTTTTGCGGGTTTGCAGGAAGTTCTGCTGTTCCACCCTCTGTTACTTCCTGTGTGGAAATAACAGTTCCGTCTTCATCTACAAATTTAACTGTATAAACCGGCTTCGGTGCCTGGATCGTATCCAGATAAACAAGTTCCGTAGATCCTTCCAGTGCAAGGCATACTGTAAAATCACCTGTAACTGCTGAAGGTTCTTCTCTTGTTGTATAAGTAAAGCTGTAGGAACCGTCTTCACCGACTACACTCTGTCCTACGAATTCATTGTTGTAATCCGCCGGTTCTGCACCCTTAAATACAACCAGCATGATCTGTTTGCCGGCAAAATCAGCAGAAAGTTTACCGGAAGCAGTTCTCTGTGTTCCTGATGTGTCTTCTGTATCCTGAGTCGTTGCTTTGTAACGGTATACTGTTCTGGTTTCTACTTCTTTCATTCCTGACGCAGTTGCCTCATCTGTTGACCATGAAGACCAGTCTGACCATTTTTCATGGGTATAAGTGTAAACCTTACTTCTGTCAGCGTAACGGTATTCCACATGGGTTACCGGCTGTACATAGCTGCTTCCTTCCAGAAACCACAGTTCATCACTGAAGTAAAATTTATTTCCATTCGGAACATATCCGGTATGTCCGCTGTATGTTCCATAAACACGCATGCTGGTGTCAATTCCCTGGCGTTCATTGTAAGTGTACTTTGTTCCTCCCATATTGGAAGAATATGTATAGTAATATTTACTTGCTGATGAATTCCAGTATCTGTAGAAATAGAATTTATTTAATGTATATCCAGGTGTATCTGTTACTGTTCTTGTTTCTACTTTACGGCTGGCAGAATTGCTGTAAGCAGTTCTTGACCATCCACTCCATGCACCGTAATCACCCCAGCTTTCGGTAGCACCGGTCTGTGTCCAGCCATCCAGATATGAATTGTTACTGGTAGTTGTTAATTTGTCTCTGTATCTGTATTCTGTTCTCTGCTCTACTTCATAATTTCCTTCCGGCTTTTTTTCCTGCCAGTCACTCCAGTCACGGTTTATAGTCTGACTGGAACTTACAGAAAGAGGAATTCCGGATGAAAAGCTGTCTACGATAACGATTTCCGCAACAGAAGCTACCCCTTCATAAGGCACAAACACTTCCTGTCCTTTTTTCGTTGTATCCTTCGGAATGGTAAACGCATTGGATTCTGTAGTTACCAGAAGTTTTCCAGTAGATGTCTTCAGAGATACAATTGCACGTCCTCTTGTTTTGCTGTCTGGATAATTAGTGATATCATAGTTTACAGTGTAACCGTCTTCTTCATATTTACAGCTGTTCATCGTTACAACAATCGGAAGTTTCATGTTGTTCCATACATAACTTGCTGTAATGGTCATATTCTTTTTGACGCAGGTATAATCATTTGAATTCCATCCTGCAAAAATATAACCTGTACGGTTGGAAGTCGGATTTTCCGGAGCTTCTACACAAGTCTTGTATTCTACAGTTTCTTCTTTCAGTTTCGTACCGTCATCATTTACAAAAGTAACTGTGTAGGTATTGATTTTGTATTTCGCATTTACAGTAAGGTCTCCTGTAATGTTACTGTACGCTCTGTCCCATCCCTGGAATGTATGACCTTCCATTGTAGGCGCTGTCGGAGCTGTTGCATTATAACCATAACGGACAGTCTCTGTTTTCAGGATTTCCTGCTGACCATCTTCATTGGTCTGCTGGAAAACGACTGTAGACGGATCATGTGCGGTAAGTGTACGGTTAAGTTTCGCCACATCACTGTTTACCTGACCTTTTGCAATGGCAGTTACCTGATAAGTTCCGGCATTTGGAAGCATCAGCGTAACATTTGTGGAATTCTGACCCTGTACCTGAACTGTATTTGCGTATTCCGGTCCGGTTAAAGACTTGACGGTAACCTCGTATCCATAGGCAGCACTGGAATCAGCACCCCAGCTGACAGTTACATTGTCACCTGCAGCAATGTCTGTTTTATTTACAGACAGATTCGGAGTTGATGGCTTTGAAACACCTGTTGTCTTTATTGTATAGGTATCTGAGAAATAATTTTTCCCATTTGTTTTGATAAAGAACTTATATTTATAGGTAGTTCCCGGTGTAAGTGTAATATTAAGATCTGTTTTTGTATTTTCGTGGATCAGTGCCGATGACTGATAACTTCCAACTCCATATGGATGGGCTGCCTCATGGCTGGTTTTGATTTCCGCTCCGCTGGCATTCATAAGAACCATACCCAGATCTTCTATACGGGCACCTGATGGATTATAGCACCGTGCGGAACGGCTGAATCCTGTGTTATCCACATAATCACTGCCATCACCTACCTGCTGTGCAGAAGAATTCTTAACAGGGATGTCTCCTCCACCTGAAGTATAAATATAGTTGATCATCCACTTTTCATTGTTGACTGGTGTTGCGTTCCAGAAATTTCCCGGAGAGCCTGTCCTGATACCAAAATGCAGATGAGCTCCATCTGCATTTCCGGAATCTCCTACACGTCCGAGAAACTGTCCCTGTGTAACGTGGGCACCCCAATGCACATTAGCCGGGAAGGAATTCTGCATCATATGAGGGTATTCTGCCCAGGTACCATCATCATTCAGGATATATACTCCATTTCCGATTCCTTTGGTACCATCATTGTAACCATGATTACAATTTACTATACCTGCCGACTGATGCCAGCAGCTGTTATAAAATTTCTTGATTGTTCCAGATTTCGTGGCAATAACCGGTGATCCTTTCGGAGCTGCAATATCTATAGCCGTATGACCACTGGAAAAATGGGTTGTAATCCTGTCTCTCGATGCCGGGACCGGCCAGACATAACCCTCTCCACCTGCTGCATCCGATTCTTCCTCTTCTGTCACATTCTCATCATCACTGAGTTCATCTGTCTGGTTTTCTGCATCAGCTTCGGTCTCAATTTCTTCTCCGGCATCTTCCTGAACTTCTTCTGCCTGTACTTCATCAGAAACTACCTGCATTTCCAGCTCAGCTGTGATTCCCATTTCGCAGGTAAGAATTACGCTTCCCTCACTGACTGCAGTTACGAGTCCGTTTTCATCTATGGTCGCAACATTTTCATCGGAACTCTTCCATTTAAGAATGGGACTTCCTGCTGTTGTCACTTCCTGCAGAAGATCTCTTTCAAATCCCAGACTTACTGTTTCACCAACAGCCATCTGCGTACTGTCTGTAACAATACGCAATCCGTCTGTCTTATATTCCAGCTGGTTATCCACAGCATACTTCTCTGCGCAGCTGTCTTTTCCACAGTAAATAACAATCTGCTGTGCAAAATCTGCAAACGTATCTGCTTCGATTGAAGCTACTGAATCTGGAATAAATACCTGCTGAAGTCCTGTACAGTCTGCAAATGCATCTTTATTAACTGCTGTAACGGGGATCTTCGCATCATTTACAGTAATCTCAGATGGAATAATAACAGCAACTGCTTCGCTGATTTTCTGCACGGAAGCAGTAGTTCCCTGTTCATCTTCCTGAATGCTGTATGTGATTCCATCAGCAGAAACTGTGTTTTTGTTTTCTTCTGATTCGTCCGCAATTGTATCCGGATTTTCATCTGCTGCAGATGCTGTTCCGTCATCAAAGAAACCTGCATCTTCCCCATTGTCTGACTGTCCGTCATCTTCCAGGGAAATATCTGTACTTTCTTCCCCTGATACATCTTCTGATTCAGTAGTCAGTTCCACTGAACCGTCGGCACTGCTGTCTTCTTCCTCAACAGACATTTCCACCGCTGCATCATCTGTAAAGACATCTGCTGCATAAACCGGTGAAAAAGATCCCGCCATAAGGCTCAAAGAAGTAAAAACAGCCAGTAACTTCTTCATTTTCATACGCTTTTCTCCTCCTGAATAGTTTCTGGTTATCTCTGTTTGCAATAAGCTTTTATTTCTGCCGTAAACAGACGTTATTTGTTTTCATTTTATCGTATACATACTGTCGATGCAATATATAAACATCAAAAAAGCGCAATACCACAGATATTTTGTTACTGTAATATTACGCTCTCTGTTTATCAGAAATCAAATCTTCTGATCTCGCAGTTTTTTATACCGAATGCTGCGTATTCCTCGTTTGTCATTTCATAAAAATAGGATTGAACAACACGTGAAATTCCATTATGCGCAACCAGAATATAAGTTTTTTTATCTGATTCTGCCTTTATATCATCAAGAAGGTTGTAAATCCTCTGTGCGAGATGAAGCATGGACTCTCCGCCTTCATATCTGGTGACAAACTGCTGTTTTGCTTTCCTGAATTCTTCTCCGTCACGAGGTGTGGACTCATATTTTCCGAAATTCTGCTCGATCAGTCTTGGTTCCTCTCTCGCCGGAATTCCTGTTATCTCTGAGATATGTCTGGCAGTATCTGCTGCACGCATCAGTGGTGAATACAGAATCTCATCTGCCTTGATTCCCTGTTTTAATATCTCATTTCCAGTCTCTATCGCCTGCTGATGTCCCTTCTCTGTCAGCGCAATATCCGTAGCTCCGCAGATTTTGTTTTCCACATTCCATATGGTCTGCCCGTGTCTCACAAAATAAAAATGTCCCATTATAGTCCTCCTTGAAATTTAATTTGCATCGAAAAAATTCAAGAATGCCTCTGCATTCTTGCTACGAGATGCGCGTCATGCAATGCATGACATACTTCTTCTGCGCATCTCTGCAATCCTGCCGGAGGCTATATCAGATGGGGAATTGACTCCCACCACTGATACTGATTTGTTGCTCGCCACCTACAGAGGTGGGAGTCATCTCACATCTGATATAAAATGTGTAAATCGATGCCTATTCCTGCAATAATGAGTCATATCCGGCATCGGGAAACAAAAAAATTCACTAATTCGATGCCAACTCCTACCAATAACGCACATATCCGGCATCGGAAAACAGAAAATCTCTCTAAATCGATGCTGGCAATCTCTATAATGAGTCATATTCGGCATCGGAAAACAGAAAATCCCTCTAAATCGATGCTTAGCTTCCAGCAACTGAGTGTACTCAAATATAATCTCAAAAATTCTCGATCATATCGCCCTTTCTATCAGCAAAAAGAGAATACAACATTCAGCTGTACTCTCTTTGCTCACTCATTCATCAAAATTCACTGCATAAATACCCTCCGGGAGTCTCATAGTAAGGATTCCCAGATTAAACTCCTGATCCATCACTGTAATATGATATTCAAAGATCACATCATCTTCAAATTTGGAAAGCAGTACATAAGTTCCATTCTCTTTGCCGTCAATCTGATCGCAGATATCATCATATACTGCCTCACCGGAAATCTCTCTCGGATAACCGGACTCTTTTATTTTCTGTTCGATTGCCTGATATAATTCTTCCATTACATGTCTCCTTTTCAGTATCGGATTCCAAACCGCCTTTCCTCTTCATCCAAAGGAATCCTTTTCCTCCGAAAGTCATCAATTTCTATATATCGGTCATTGTAAAGTGCCTGCAGGATCTTGTCAATATCTTCTTCCAGTCCCTGTAATTCTGTAGTTACAGAACCGTCATATTCATTTCTTGCCCAGCCTGTGACACTGTATTTATCTGCCAGATACCTGAGTTTATATCTGAATCCCACACCCTGAACCCGACCATAAAAAATAATGGATTCTCGTATTTTATTCATAATTACTTCCTCGTTGTTCCAGTCCGTAATTAATTTTCATTTTACAGATCAGTATTTACTTGATTTTTTTCAGTTCGCCTTCAATAAGATAGACATCATCTCCCTCATTAATGTCCATTTCATAAAGAAGAGCATCTTTTTCTTTGATAAAAAGTTCTTCTCCGCTGTGTTTCTTCAGCAACACACGATCTACAGGTTCTTCCCCTTCCGGCCGTCCTTCACAACCGAAATCAGGTTCTTCAATCCGAAGAACTGTATACGTTTCCATCATAATAATACATCCCCTTTAATCTATTCCCCTTTGTCTGCATCTTATTTCATGGAATACTGCATCATTTCGTAATGCAGTGTGCACCCCTCATAAATCTCTGCCGGAAGAAGCGCTCTTGCTACAAGTTTCAGCTCTTCCTCTGGTCTGTCAACTCTCTGCAGGTGTGCGTAATCACCATCAATCTGCTTTACAAGGTAATCACATTCTAACATCGTTTTTCTCCTTTACTGTAAAATTTATATTCTGAGTTTCTTTCTGAATTCGCGCAGCATATCCTTTTTCTGAAAAATAAAGAGTCCTGCAAGCACCAAAAAACTGATTCCCATACATACAACTGAAGGAATCCGATAATGAATAAGGCCTGTCCACAACAGTATTACCGGCAGACATCCGATAAGTGCAGCCTGGATCAGATAATACAGATATTCCTCCGGTTCGAGACGATTAACTTTTGCAATAACCGGTATGGAACCAAGCACAGCCAGACTTCCAAACGGGAATACAAAATCCAGTGACCAGCCTCTCCAACCGGTAAAATGATCCCACAAAATACAGAGTACAGTTATGAGCAGAAGCTGCCAGGTTTCGTTTTTCAGAATGTTCCGCCGCTTCGCATATGCAACATAAACAACCAGCCATGCACAAAAACATCCGGCTGCCGCAAACCAGAACCAGTTCAGTGTTTCCAGTGTCATATAATTCAGCATTCCACAGAATACCGCAACTGCAAGACAGAGGAAACTGAATGTCTGCATTACTTTGCGTTCCTCTTTCTGCTGAATTTCACCACATCCGGGAAATTCATTTTTCTCTTCTTTATACGGAATTGCCTCTTCCTTCAGTATTTTCATAAAGTTTCTCTGAATACTGTCATCCGGTATCTTTGATGTAAATCCAAGAACCAGCTGATCTTCATATGAACAGGAACATAACTGTAATGAATTTGTACTTGCAAAGATGCCAAAACGGTCGATATATTTTTTATATTCTTCCGGAAGATGTATGATTCCAATATTTGAATACACCGCCGTAATACTTCTGCTTCCCAGATTTGCTCCAGCCATAAGGAAATATTTTTTTATTTCAAGTGGAACAGCACGTACCAGAGGATTCTTCTCAATACGTACATAACCATTCATATTCATGGCGATTTTTTCCTTCTGAAGTTCGTTCCGGAACTGTTCCTTTACACTGTTCAGCACTTCCTCAAATGTTGTTTCATCTTCAAAAACATATCCCACTTCTATCCATCCGAAGAAATTTCCCATGGACTGTGATGGAAAATAATTCCTAAGATTTACAGGAATCATCAGTGCTATCGGCTTTTTCTGCCGGTTCTTCGGAATCTCTTCATGTATGGCACAAAGCAACATTGCTGTCAGAAAAACTGTGATCGAAACTCCATAAGAACGTGCCTTTGTCAGCGTCTCCTTTACAGGAATAATGACTTCTGTAATATCCATATCCGAGTGTACAAGTTTCTCTCCTTTAAGCTTTACAGCTGCCATTTTTTTCTCTTTATTTCGTGGAATTTCCGATGAATAATATTGTGAAAAACTGTCCTCTTCCTGATCTCCCGGAGTTATATTTTCCTCATATTTTACTCTGGGCAGCCCTGCTTCCGGGTATGCCAGAATCAGATAATTCTGTACCAGTTCTGAAAGAAAATTCATAGCTCCCGTACCATCCGTTAACGCATGATATACTTCAAAATTCATACGATTTTCATGGTAACTTACCTGAAACAGAAGTGATTTTTTGTCCGGAATATAAAGTCTGCTGCAAGGCGGCAGTTTCTCAGGCTTCACTGCTGCATGAATGTCTCTTCGCTCCAGATAAAACCAGAATATTCCCTTGCGCAAAACAGCCTGAAACAGCGGATATTTTTCCATTGTCTGATCAAGTGCCTGCTGAAGGAGTTCTCCGTTTACTGTCTCCTTCAGCTGACAGTAAAAACGAAATACCCTGGTATCATTCTTACCTGTTACAAGCGGAAAAGCCAGCGCCGCATTATCCAGTTTTCTCCATTTTGAATATCCTTTTTCCACCTTTTATTCGCTTCCTTTTTTCAAAAATGCATTCATAATTTCAAAGCTTTCCTGTACATGAAGGAACCGTATTCCAAGGGCAAAATATCCGTGAAGCGCCTCTGGAATCCGATGTATTTCCACATAATTTCCGGCTTCTTTCAAACGTCTTCCATACTCTTCTCCTTCATCTCGAAGAGGATCAAATTCTGCTGTCAGAATCAGTGTATCCGGAAGATTCCGGTAGTTTTTTTCCATGAGAGGCGCAAAATACGGATTCTTTCTGTCCTCCGATCCACTCTCATAAAGTTTCAGATAATCTTCCATTTTTACTGCTGTGAGAAGGTAATCTTCCCCGTTTTCCTGAACTGATTTATATGGAGATTTTTCTGTATAACAGTTATTTACTGCAGGATAAATAAGAATCTGTTTCTTTGGTAAAAAATCTCCTGTATCACGGGCTTTCAGGCAAACCGCTGCTGCAAGATTACCGCCTGCGCTGTCCCCGATGATCGTAATCCTGTCCGGGTCAGCAGGCAAGATCAGGCGGTTATTGTACAGTGCTTTTGCAGCTTCATAACAGTCATCAAATGCTGTCGGAAAACGATATTCCGGAGCCAGACGATACTCTACAGAAACCACAACATGGCCTGTAGACTGAGCCATTCGGCTACATACTCTGTCATAATTTTCGATGCTTTCTGTTACCCATCCGCCACCATGAAAAAACAGAAGAACAGGATATTTCTGCTCCACCACATCTCCGCTCATGGCTTCTTCTGTGGGAAAATAAAGCCTTATCGGAACTTCATAATTCCCATTATATACTTTCGTGTCCAGTTTCCTGCAAAATATCCGCATGGCATCCAGTTTTTTCAGATCAGCCAGTCTTCTGGACGCCTCCACTTCTATATTTCCATAAGATAGTGCGTGTAAAATAGTGCGCATTGTCTTTGAGATCAATGTTTTCTCCTCCTGAAATGACGAACTTTATTCTTCATAAGTAATTCTGAAATAATTCAGATATCTTTTAAATTTATCTTGTGCTGTAAGACACGTGTCTCTTAAAGACTTGCAGAATTTTTCATATTCATTCATACAACAGCCTACTTTCTTTTCTGTGTACATTTCCTGTTATTTTATTATATCTGTTATCCTGTTTGTCAGCAACAAATTTCCCAAAATATATGCCCTGTAAGTCTCTCGCATGAAAGATTCACAGGGCATATATATGTTGCATTATTTAATTTCAGAATTTGATCACTTCCGGTTCATGGGTGAGTGCGCTGATTGTTGCAGTAGCATTTTTGAAGTAAAATACCTGAGTGTTTCCATCATCAGCGGCGTACATTTTCTGGAGGGAAGGATATGCGTCCAGCATAGACTGTCTTGCTTCTACTCTGTCATCTTCTACCAGTTCACCTGCAATTCTGATCCATTCTCCACCTTTGAATGCACAGATTTCTGCTTTTGGATTTGCCAGCAGCTGTTTGGATACGTCTTTTACTTTTCCGGTCTGTATGTAAAGCTTTCCTTCATATAAATGAGCTGTTCCAAAAGGTCTTACGCGAGGTTGATCTCCCTCTGCTGTTGCCAGATAATATGTTTCTGCATCTTTCAGAAACTGAGTTACTTTTTCGATTCCTGCCATTTTTGATTTCTCCTTTCGTTGTATTCCTATGCCTGTATTATAGTTCTTCACGGCAGTATTTTAAACAGAAAACTTCGATTTTTGTCAGGTACTTTATATTGACGTTTGTTTGCTACTTACTTATAGTAAAAGGAATTAATAATATATTTATCACAAAACTCCTGCTGACAAGAGTTTTTTAATTGTGGTTTATCTTACAGTTACTTTTACTTTCTTTGTAAGACCGTTCAGCCCATAGCAGTAAATATAGCAGGTTCCCTTGGCTTTGGCTGTTACTTTTCCTTTGCTGTTTACTGTTGCAATATCACGGTTTGTGGAAATGTAACGTACACGTAAAGTATGGCCTTTTACTTTTTTGCTTGTATTTTTGACTGTTGCTTTGATTTTTGCAGTCTTTCCTGTTTTCAGTTTCAGTGTTGACTTATTGACTGTGATCTTCTTTGCATATCCGTATCCCTTACCTGTTGTGGCTGCATGCATGTCGGAAGACTGTCCAATGATCACTTTCTTTCCGTTTACCATCTTATAGGCAGCTACATAGTATTTATAATAAGTTCCGGCTTTCAGTTTCTTCTGCTTCCAGGTACGGGTATTCTTTCCGACCGTTTTCTTCAGGCTGGTTTTCTTTCCGCACTTTCCACCGTAAATCATATATCCATCTGCACCGGATACTTTGCTCCATTTCAGGGTTACCGCTTTTTTCGCACCTTTTACCTGAAGCTGCATTACCTGGATTGCGGCAATATCTTCACTCTGTGCAAAATTACAAGTTGCGCAGTAATGTTCTCTTGCACCGGAAAGGCCAAGGCCAGCTGCTTTCAGAATCTTCCATGCCCCGTAATTGTGTGATGCTTTCTGCTGTTTCGCACCACATTTTGTACATTCTTTCCAGTGGGAAGTTTTGTCGTTTACCCACTGGGTCAGTTTCGAATGTGTATAAACAGGTGCTGTTCCTGTTATTTTTCCCTTAAGCGAAGTACAGTCTGCACTGATCTCACCGTTGTTTGCGATTGCAAGTCCTGACGGTACTGTCAGAGTTGTCGGTTCAACTACTCTGAGTTTATGGTTCCTGCGTACTTCTACATTTCCGGGGACCACTGCATTTCCTGTTGTTTTTCCCTCATTTTTTTCAAAAACAACACTGTTCTTTACTGTTCGTGTTCCTTCTATACTTGCTGCTGCATCAACCCAGGAATCTGTGATATTAACAGCTGAATAATCTTCATCATCAGCCGCTATGATACTTGTTACGAATCCTCCGTTCTCTTTGCGAACCGCATCTGCAAGCACAATACTTCTGTTGATATTAATATCACCCACGGCATCAAGAGAATATCCCGGTCCTTCAGTTCTTACAGTACTGTTCGCAATATCTATCGTTGACTGTGATCGTATAGCTGAAACATTCACTGTATCTTTGATACTGTTTGCAGTTGTTTTTGCAGTCACATTGGAATTATCACTGATCTGAATTTTGTCCGCATATATTCCATATCCTGAATTATCTTCTTCATTGGAGGTCACATTAATTTTGCTGTTTTTTACAGCCAGAATTGCTCCTTTTTTCTGATCTGTTGCATAAATTCCTCCCTGAAGATTCAAAGTACTTCCGTCCTGAATTGTGACAGGTTTATCCGTATCTACAGCCCTGCTGTTTTTGGATTCCAGGGTAAGGATGCTGTCTGATATTGTGATCCTACGTGATTTCGGCTTCCATGGCTCTGTATTCGAACTCTTGTAGTCAGCTATGCAGGCATTCTGTGTTTTTAAATGAATCTCTGATTTATTTTTGATTTCCAGTTCTCCATTTACGGCTATCCCTGCCTTCGTAACCTCTTTCTCATCCGTCGTAGCCAGATTAAGCTTCGCTCCGTCAAGCACCAGGTTGCCATAACAGTTGATAAGTGTTTCTTCTCCTCCTGCAATCTTAAGCGAACCACTTCCTGTAATGGTTAATGTACATTTGAGATCCCATGAATTAATCCCTTTACCTAATTCATTCTGCCCTCTTAACTCTATTGTCAGATTGCTGTTTTCTGCTGTACTAATATTTTTTACTTTTTTATCTATGTTATCCAAAATCAGCCTGCGCTGCTCTGGAATATAAACAATTGATGTGGCATCTCCATCCCAATCTCCAAGTACATCGTCTTTGTTTTCTGATGTCACACTGATATACTCAAAGTTATCACCATAATTTATACCTATATCATAATGCTCCACACCAGCAGCGTCGGTAAACTCCTCTTCCTCATCTCCTGCTGCCACGCTCTGTTCTTCGCTCTCTGCAGTCAGTTCTGTCTCTTCTTCCTCTGCTTCTATTTCTTCCTCGTCTGCAACAGAAACTTCTTCCTCTGCAACAAATTCCTCAGGAGCATCAGTTTCAACCTCCGTCTCTTCTGAATCTGTTATTTCAGAATCTGTCATTTCTGTTTCCTGATTTTCTGTGTCGCCAACCAATGCTTCTGCGGCTTCCTGTATATCAATCTCTGCCGCTGCTGTCGGTACACTGCAAAGACTCGACATCATTGCAGCTGCTATCAGAATTGCAAGCATGCTTTTTGATTTTTTTCTCATTTCCAAATTACCTCCCCTTCTTGTATTTTAATATTTAAAAGGCAATTTTTTTCAAATCCTTTCATTCTTTATGAAAAAAGACCCCTGCCTTTTTCTCTCTGACAGGAGTCTTTCTGTGAACCTATACTTATTTAACGGTTACTTTTACTTTCTTTGTAAGACCATTCAGGGCATAGCAGTAAATATAGCAGGTGCCTGCTGATTTCGCAGTAATTTTACCTTTTGCATTTACTGTTGCAACATCATTGTTTGTAGAAATATAACGTACACGTACGGTATGGTCTTTTACTTTCTTGCTTGTATTTTTGAGTGTCGCTTTGATCGTAGCAGTTTTTCCGACGCTGAGTTTAAATGTGGATTTTTTGACGGTAATCTTCTTTGCATAACCATATCTCTTGCCGTTTGTTGCTGTATGTATATCAGAAGATTCTCCGATGACAACTTTCTTTCCGTTAACCAGTTTGTACGCTGCCACATAATATTTATAGTAAGTTCCGGCTTTCAGTTTCTTCTGTTTCCAGGTACGTACATTATTTCCAACTGTTTTCTTAAGCTTGAGTTTTCTACCACATTTTGCACTGTAGATCATGTAACCATCTGCACCGGATACTTTGTTCCATTTCAAAGTGACAGATTTTTTGCCGCCTTTCGCCAGAAGCTGCATTACCTGAACTGCTGCAATATCTTCGCCCTGTGTATGACCGCATACGGTACAATGACGTTCTTTTGCACCGGAAGTTCCAAGGCCTGCTGCTTTCAGTGTTTTCCAGGAACCATATCTGTGTGCTTCCGCTGCTGCCACTTTCTCACCACATCTTGAGCATGCTTTCCAATGGGAGGTTTTGTCATATACCCATTTTGTGGTATTTGCATGTGTATAAACAGGAGCTGTACCTGTTACTGTTCCTCTGACAGAAGTACAGTAAGCATTGATTATACCGTTGTTTGCAATTGCAGATCCTGAAGGAGCTGTAAGTGTTGCCGGTTCAGATACTGTGAGTTTATGAGCTTTACGAACTTCTACATTGCCGGGAATTACTGCCTTTCCGGTAACTTTGCCATCGTTTTTCTCAAAAACAACGCTGTCTTTCACAGTTACGGTTCCATCAATTCCTGCCGCTGCATCAATCCAGGAATTGGTGATATTGACGTTCTTCGGGCCTTCATCATCGTTACCGTAAGCTATAATACTTACCAGTCCGGAACCATCATCCATAACTGCATCTGCAATTACAATCCCCTTATCGATATTGACATCACCATAGGAATCAATTGAATATCCCGTTCCGGTTGCCATTAATTTACTGTCTGTGATATCAATACCACTCTGTGTCTTTAAAGCTCCGTATGGGCTATACTTACCCCTAAACATATTTACAGTTACATTGGATTTATTACGGATGTAAATTCTTCCCTTATCTGTCTGAATTCCACTGGTTGTACCAGTTGTTGTTACAACTGCATTGTTTTCAATAGTAATATCTCCCTCCTGTGTTGCCAGACCATACTGTGATCCACCTGATGTTACCTTACTGTCATTAATATCTATGCCTTTGTAACTTAATATAGCAGTTACAGCCTCCTCATCTGTGAGAGTAGCAGTCACCGCAGATTTATTACGGATTTTAAGAGTATCAACCTGAAAAGCAAAATAATCATCAGTTACTTCAACTTTGCTGTTATCTATATCCAGAGTTGCACCAACCGAGTCTTCATATAAACAATTATATATCGTACCCTCTGCCTCAAGAGTACTGTTCTGAATTGTTATATCTTTATATGAAAAGATTGCGTACTTTGCAGATGTCAGCTTTATTTTACTGTCTGATATAATGATTTTTCCTTTAGGTGTTTGTTCTGCTGCTCTTACAGAATAAACTGCGGTTCTATTATAAGCATAAATACTTTCTGCACTGGTATTTAAAGTTACATTTGCCCCATTTTTAATTTCCAGATTTCCGGCTACTTTTATTCCATAACAATTGTTAGCTTCTCTATTTGAAGTAAATTCCAGCCTCACACCATCAATAACCAGATCTCCCTTGTCATTGATAAATGATTTTCTCATATCTGATGCTTTCAGGGAGCCTTTACCTGTTATAGTCAGTTTGTCTCCCCAAAAATCTATAAGACAATTAGTTCCAGTGTTGAACTCTTCTGTTATTTCATTCTTCCCCTTCAATTCAAGAGTTACATCTCCACTGATTCTGAAATCTATTGGTCCATTAACTTTTGCATTATTTAAGGTCAGTTTTTGTGTGTCTGCATCATAACTGGCAGTTCCATCTTTCAGAATATCTGCTGCATTTCCCGGCGTTATCCATGTACTTCCAAGCCAGCCATATCCATCAACTACACCATCCCCTGCTGCTTCATCGGTAAATTCTTCTTCATCTCCGACTGCTTCAATCTCATCTTCGTTTTCTACAGCCAGTTCGTCAGTTTCTTCGTCTTCTGCAGTGATTTCATCATCCTCTTCTACAGAAATTTCGTCCTCTGCGGAAAAATCCTCTGCTTCTGCTGCTTCCGGCTCTTCTGTTTCAGTCTCCTGAATCTCTGCATCTTCAACTACAGATGTCTCTGAAACAATCCCCCCAGCTTCTGTTTCTGCCGCTGCTGCCGGTACACTGCACAGACTTGACATCATTGCGACAGCCATTAAAATCGCAAGAGTACTTTTTGATTTCTTTTTCATTCGAATTTGCCTCCCTTTTAATAATTCTGATATAATTCTATCACTCAGCATCAGCAAAGCGCAACATATTTAACGAAAAGACGTCATTTTCTTCATATGCAATTGGCAATTTTATCCCACAAAACAAAAATCGACAGAAAGACTACACAGTCAATCTGTCGATTTTTTCCCGTCATCAGTCGTGACGCTGTTCTTTGTTGTCATATGTTTCACAGAATCTTGCTGCAAATGCAGGCGATTCATTATGTACATATAAATGCGAAATATCACCGAAAGAGCTCACACGGAAACTTGCAATTCCCTCCCGCCGTTCTTCTGTATTTACGGTTGTTACAGAACTCGGTGCTGCACACATGCCATGCCACAGTACCATCGGTGAAACATTCAGAAGGTGACTGAGAAGAACACATTCCAGTCCGAAGTGGCAAAAGAACACAAGCGTATCTTCGTTAGCTTTTTCTGCACGATAATAATGCCCATCTCTTACATACCCATGTTTCGCAAGAAGTTCATCAAATTTGCCGGTCACATAATCGTAGTAGCCTTTTGCATCAGCAGCCGCCATTCTTTCATTCTCAAACCAGTGATCATACTGGAAAAATCTTTCGTCCTGTGTCCAGTCCTGAGGCAGCCAGTCCCAGAGAATAATCTTACGGTCCGTCACATCCGGACGGTCAATAAGAACATCAAATTCCCGGAGCCATTCACACTCTACAGCTGTCCTGTTCATTTTTTTCAAAGTACAGGAAGCTGTATCCTTCGCCCTTCCAAGTGGAGATACATAAAAATAATCCAGTTTCATCTTTGATAACTTTTCGGAAAGATATTCTGCTTCCTTCCAGCCCTTTTCAGTAAGAGAATCTATCGTATAATCCGGATCTCCATGCCTTACGATCAGTAATTTCATTGTTTTTTCCTTTTACTTTCTTCCACAACATTTCTTATATTTCTTACCGCTTCCACATGGACATGGATCATTCGGGTAAATTTTCTTCGGTGCTGTTACCGGTGTTTTTTTCATCGGGATCGGAACTGCCACATGGCCTTTTTCTTCTGGTGTATGACCACGGAAATCCAGCATTCTTGTATGATTATTTGCATCTACAAGAAGAGTGGTGAATTTTTTCATCTGCTCATCAGAATCAAACACAACATTTTCTTTATTAAAAATATCCATTATATCGGACAGCATCCCGTTCATGGAGAATTCTTTATATACAATATAAAGAAGATAATCTGCCTCTTCTTTTGTCTTGTGCATTTCTTCTGTCATGAACTGATATATATTGTAATAAGCAGGTTCTCTGGAAGGATAACCGTTCACTGCATAATCCAGTACTTCCTCTGTTGACGGAATATAAAAATCATTTCCGTACTGCACACGTTCAATATCTCTGTACAGGTTGTTCTCAAGAACAGCTTTGTAGATCATTTTATCATCTTTGATGATACAGATATTGGCTTCCTCATCAATGCTGTTAAATACCCTGAGGAACTCGTCCATATCTGCTTCAAAGCCCTGACGGCCACTGTAGATCTGGTGCATAAGTTTTACCGGAGCTACTGCATAAACAAATCCAAGGAAGGATTCGCAGTCAAGCAACCAGCCAATTTTTGTACGCAGATTCTGAAATTCCTCTGTATTGATCTGATTGTATGTCTTAATAACTTCCTGTGGTACTTCTGCCCGTTCATCACTGTATGCGACCAGATATCCTGCTGCTCCTGCCCAGTCCAGTGCTGCCCATTCTTCTTCTGTCGGTGTAAAGCATTTCCTGTCCATTGCATCTTCAAAAACTCTTATCTGGGTATCGTCAACGAGAAGAAGTTTTTTCTTCATTGTCTCAGGTGTAAGAATTTCATCTGCAATTTTCTGAGCCAGTTCATCTTCACTCAGACCTTCACTGGAAATTTTCAGTTCTTTTGCCTGATTTTCCAGTTCTTCCCTGGAAAATGCAGCCAGATAATCTTTAACTTTTGGTTCTCTGGATAATTCCATGTCATCTGCTGCAGTTTTTACAGACATCAGGAAATTTTTGCCCAGGCGTGTATTAACTTCTTTCGGGTCTGTCCAGAATTCATCAATTTCCGGTTCACTGCACTTAATGATCATCGGCCATAACAGAGGGGTTTTATTGCCTTCTTTACCGATTTCTGTATTTGGGATTACTTTTTCGATATTTGCTCTGTACTGTGGAAGATCTCTGTCCGGATCATTGATTCTGAATGTAAACCATTCTTCATTTTCCATCCAGATATTTATTTCCGCATCTGCACTCAAAACTTCAAATCTGGACTGTTCCTGACCTTCTGCTGTCTTTCTGAACTGAACTTTTTTCTGGAAAAATTCAAATTCATACTGATCAGAGGATTCAAACTGAAGGATATCTTTCATTATATCTGCCAGTCTGTCAAAAGTGATGTCTGCCGGTATCAGGCAACGCCTCCAAATTGGTGGTTTGCTCCCTTTTCTTACTATTTTCAACTGATAAAATTTCATAATATCATCCTTTATTTCTATGATTGTGTATTAACACCATTCCATGTATTATACTAGACCTTTGGCATTCAGACAAGTAAAGTTTTCGTCATTTATGACCTATTTGATTTGGAAAAAAATATTCCTGTCTATGGGATTTTTTTCCTGATAAGTGTTATACTGGATATACGCAACTCTCAGGCCGCACCTCATACAACGGCTGTAATCACTATAAAAAGAAAGAGGAATTTACCTTGAATTCATCAAAAAACACTACTACAACCATCAATCCTCTTGGCTCTGCTCCTGTAGGAAATCTAATCGCAAAATTTGCAATACCAGCTATTATCAGCATGCTGGTAAATGCACTTTATAATATTGTAGACCAGATTTTTATCGGACAGGGCGTAGGAATGCTCGGAAATGCAGCAACTAATATTGCCTTTCCTGTTACCACGATTTCCACTGCTGCAGCACTGCTCCTCGGAATAGGAAGTGCTTCAAATTACAACCTCGAAACGGGTGCCGGAAATGAGAAAAAAGCCAGCCGGATCGCCGGAACCGGATTATCCATGCTGGTGATCGTCGGAATTTCCATTGCAGCTGTCATGCTTATTTTTCTGCATCCACTGCTTCTTCTGTTCGGCGGAACAACAGACGTTATGCCGTACGCAACAGACTATGTCAGCATTATAGCTATCGGTCTTCCATTTTTCACCTTATCTGTAGGCGGCAACCATCTGATCCGTGCAGACCGGAGTCCGACTTATTCCATGGTCTGTACTCTCACCGGAGCAATCATCAATACGATTCTAGACCCACTTTTTATCTTCGGATTTAAATGGGGAATCAAGGGCGGTGCCTGGGCTACCGTTACCGGGCAGATGGTCTCTGCTTTTCTTGTGATCATTTATTTTGCAAAATTCCGCAAAATGAATCTCGAGCGCAATATGTTCCGCCCACAGTTATCACTGTTGAAAGCGATCTGCTCTCTTGGACTTGCTTCCTGTATCAACCAGATCGCCATTACTTCAGTACAGATTGTCATGAACAACGTTCTCCGTCATTATGGAGCTGTTTCTGTTTATGGAAGTGACATTCCTATTGCCTGTGTTGGTATTATCTCCAAGGTCAATATGGTATTCCTTTCCATCTGCATCGGTGTGGCTCAGGGATCGCAGCCTATCTGGGGATTTAATTACGGGGCAAAAAAATTCGACAGAGTTCGACAAACTTATAAATATTCAGCAACGATCTGTACCACTGTTGCAGTAATTTTCTTCCTTTGTTTTCAGCTTTTCCCTCATCAGATCGTAGGAGCTTTTGGAAGTGGAAGTGATCTTTATTTTCAGTTTGCGGAACGTTACCTGAGAATTTTCATGCTGCTTACTTTCGTCAATGGTATCCAGCCAATGTCCTCCTGTTTCTTTACTTCTATGGGTAAAGCCAGGCTTGGTATCGTTGTGTCCCTCACCAGGCAGGTAATCTTCCTGCTTCCGCTGGTAGTCATCTTCCCATTTTTCATGGGAATTGACGGTGTCATGTATGCGGGACCTATTGCTGATGCCGCTGCTTTTATACTGACTGTTTTTTTCACCAGACGAGAACTGGCTATAATGAAACAGGATACTCCTCAATAAGCACTTTTCTGTTCAGGATTCCTTTTTTCCAGATCATCAGATAGATTTTATATTCTATAGAATCCTCTGCCGTGGAAAAAGGTTCTTCTCTCAGTATAATCGACTGTTGCCCTTTATTTTTCAGAAGTTCCTGACGGCGCTGAACTTTGTGAAGAGTTTCCTGAATTTTACATTCCGCATCCCTGCCGAAATTCCGGCGGGGATATTTTTTTGAAGCCACTCTGATCTCTTCATTGATCATATCCACCACCCTTCCATGACTGTTTCTGTGCAGCATATTTCCAATTCTTTTTGCAATAAAAGGGACCGGAAACTCTCTGTACAACCTCAATATTTTTCCCAGAGTTCTGTCTTTTGCCCTGGAAGCAAATTCATCCATTACACTCAGTGCCGCCTCAGTCGGCACCCATGGATTTTCTTTTGGGACAATATACTTCTCCGGTACTGCCGGATAACAGCAGTAATTCAACGGAGGAAAATCCACCAGCTGTGCCAGTCTTTTTTCTTTTTCGTTGCAGTATTCTTCACCAAGATAATCATACTTGTCTCTCAGAATCGCAAGTCTGTATTCCATCTGTCTGAGATATTCATAATTTTTCACCCAGAAATGCCCTATTGTTCCATACTCATATAGATGATTTTCCATAACAAGATCATCAAAAAACAGTGTAAATACTGTCTCTCCCTGACGTACAATAAGTACAAATTTCTGCCCCTGTTTTTCCAGAGAAGCTTCCAGTTCTCCCTGATAATCACGGTTATATTCTCCTGTTATTCGTACATTCTTAAATACCAGAAAACTCTCCACTGCATCGTTCATAAGATATACAAGGCGAACTTTTGCCTCCTGAAAAATCAGCTCAAACTGATCCTGTTCCAAAAGCTGCGCGAGTTTTTCTACTACTTCATCTGTCATTTTCTTTCCTCAACTGATCTGCCATTTTACATGGCTTCCATCTTCGTCTTTTGTCACCAGCAGCTGGTCCTCTATCTCCTGTTTCAACTCTGTTACATGAGAAATAATTCCGATCAGTCTGGAGCCTTCCGCCATTTCCAGAAGAACCCTGACTGCCTGATTTCTGGAATGCTCATCCAGTGATCCAAATCCTTCATCGATAAACATCATGTCAAGATTTACTGCTGCAGAACTTTCCTGAATCTGATCTGCCATCCCAAGCGCCAGAGACAGGGCTGCCATAAAGGATTCTCCGCCGGAAAGTGTCCGTACTTCTCTTTCTTTCCCTGTAACAGTTGAATAAACCATAAGATCAAGTCCCTTATTTCTGCCTTCTCCTGCTTTTTCCAGATCATACATCCGTAGTTCAAACTGTCCTCCCGACATCTCCTGGAATCTGCGGTTTGCAGCATAAAGAACCCGTTCCAGATAATAACGCTGAACATAAGTTTCCAGATCCATACGTGCACCACTGACATTACCAGACGCCATACGATAAAGAGTGTCGATCATTCTGTGTTCTTCCAGTACAGTTTTTCTTTTGTCCGTTTTTTCTGACAGTGCACTCAGAACCGCTTTATTATCTCTGAGATTTTGTCTCTTTTCATTATAAATCTTCTCTGCATTCTTATAGTTCTGATCTGCAGTTTCTTTTTGCGTCTGAAGGATTTTTATGTCAGGTTTTTCTGCTTTTCCTATTGCTTCCGCAGCAGACTCTTTCTGAATTCTTGCTGCAGTTCTGTTTTCATTATATTTATTTACTGTTTCCAGCAGCTCATGCTCTTCTTCTTTTCTGTTTTCTTCTGTTACCGTTTTCCATTGAGATTCTGAAAGATTCTTTTCCGATTTTATGTTTTCATAAGCATCTTTTTTTCTGTCTGCCTGCTCTTTCTGAACAGGGATCTCATTTTTATATTTCTCTATCAATGTCTCTGCATTTTGTCTGCTTTGAGACGCTTTTTTCAGATCTGCATCTGCATTCTTATATACCTTTTCTGCCCTGGTTTTCGCTGTTTCTGCCTGTTTCTTCAGGTCCATTGCCTCCTGTTTTGTCCTGAATTCACAGGAACTGCAAAGACTCTTTAATTCTGCTCTGTCCGCAACCAGTCTGGTTTCCGCTTCTTTTTGGACTTTACGATAATTTTCCAGGCTTTCTCTCAGCGCCTGCTTCTGCTCATCAGTTTTCTGCAATGACTGACGTATTTTTTTCAGATCCTGAGCATCTTTCTGAAGTTTTTTTACAGTTTCCAGAATGCTCTTCTTCCAGGCATTCAATGCTTCTTTCATTTCTGTAAGACCTGATTTATCATGAATTTCCGGAATATATTTCTGTATTCTTTCCTGGAGTCTTCCAATCGTTTCTACATAAGTATTTTTTCTTGTGTTATACTCTGCACCGGCAGCCCCGGCCTCTGTTGACGCTGTTTCCTGTTTTTTTCGCAGATTATCCACATCGGCTCTCATTTTCTCAAGATTTTCAGAGGAGATATCCACATGTTCCACTTTTTTGATAAACGGGTGGGGATGTTCTGTTGCACCACATACTCTGCATGGTTTTCCAGGAACCAGTTCTGCTGCCAGAAGTCCGGCCTGTTCATTAAGTACTGCCTGTCGTAACTGTTCATATCGTCCATTCAGTTCCTGATATTCTATACTTATTTTTCCATAAACAGCTTTTTTATCTTTTGCCTCCTGAAGACTTTTCATCGCCTGTTTCTTTAATTTGTCCGCAGTTTCCAGTTCCTGCTCCAGATTTTGTTCTTCCTGTACTTTCGCCTCCCACTGTGCCAGATTTTTGTCCGTATCCTCAAGTTCTTCACTCTGTTTTTTCCAGAGAATTTCCTGTCCTTCCAGTTTTTCCAGACTCTGTTCTGCCTGTCTGAAATCTTCTTCTGCCTTCTTCGCGGCTTTCTGATCGGCTTCCACCGCTTTAGTTTTTTCTTCTATCTGGTCAAAAATTTCTCTGGCTTTCTGAACCTTTTCATTAACAGCACTAAGTTCCTTTATCTTCTGGTTAAACTCTTCTCTGACTGTATTTTCTTTTTCCTTTGCCATTTTTTCTGCCGATTGAAATCCCGGCAAAAGCTCCGTTTGCTTATTCAGTGCTGTTTCTGTATCTGTCAGCAGTTTATTTGCTTCTGTTAACTGCTCATACGTTATCTGTATTTCATATGCATCACGAATCTGTACAGCCAGTTGTTTCATTTTCTGAATTTCTACTTCCTGCTGTTGATATTTTTCCAGATCTCTTTCTGCTTTTTCCAGCTGATAGAACCATTTGAGGAGTTCTTCTCCTCTGGTCAGTTCCTCCTGCTTCCTGCTTCTGACAGCATCTGCATCTTTGTATTTTTTCTGTGCATCTTCTGTCTGATCTTCCATCCACTGACATAATTTTTCAAGACTTTCCAGAAACTCTGAAAGATTTGCCATCTGTCCTTCTTCCAGCTGTTTTTTTAATTTCAGCACTGCAGGCGCCTCAGCATATTCCTCCGGTATACAGATTCTGCCAGCATCTCCCTGGCACTGCGTTTTCAGTATTGCAACTTCTTTATCTTTTTCACGTTTTCTGTTTGCCAGTTCATTAACGATATCCTGATACATTTCCGTATTAAAAAGCTTCCGGAAAATCACTTTTTTATCGTCAGATTTAGCCCTCAGTAAATCCATAAACTCACCCTGAGCGATCATCGCCACCTGCATAAACTGACTCTTGGTAAGCCCTGTGATCTCCTGTAATTTACGGTCTGTTTCTTTTGCCGGATACTCTGTCCCATCAGGCATGATCAGGCTTACAGAACCCGGAGTTTCCTTCGGTTTTCCTTTGCTGGCTCCTCTTGTAATCGTCTTCAAATGTCTTGGAACACGACGTACTGTATAGATTTCATCATTATCAGAAAAAGTCAGTTCCACAAATGGTTCATATGCAAAATCCACATACTGGCTCTGCAAAACAACTCCGTCTTTTTTGTTTGCAGACGAACTTGCTTCCCCATAAAGCGCAAATACGATTGCATCAAAAATCGTTGTTTTTCCCGCTCCTGTATCTCCTGTTATCAGAAAAAGATTCTGATCCACTTTTTCAAAATCAACAGCCGTTTCTTTTCCATAAGAACCAAACGCCTGCATCTTTAATTTCAAAGGTTTCATCTATTTCACCCCCTGAACAGTATGAAGTACAGCCTGAAGCAGTTCCTTTTCTTTTTCATCCAGATCTTTCAAAAAAGAGCAGCACAGTTCATATGGATCCATAAGTGTTTCTGACTGCAGCTCTTTCGTATAATCGGCTTTTCGCAGATGCTCCCGCCGGATTTCCAGAAGATTCGGAAAAGCAATTCGGATTCGCTCCTGCATGTCCATCACATCCAGGTCTATTCTGTCTGTAAGGATTACTGTTACATAATCATTGCACGCTTCTTTTATAACCTCTTCCAGAGTCCCTTTTATGACCCTCACCTGGCGGAGCGGTTCCAGCGGTAATACAGTGGTCTGTACGGAGTTTTTTTCTCCCATTTTTACCATAATGATTCCCTTCTGCTGTTCTGCTTCACTGACTGAACATGCCAGTGGAGTTCCGCAGTAACGTATATTTTCGCTTCCGACTTTCATAGGTTTGTGTATATGTCCCAGTGCTGCATAATCAAATATTTGCAGTACATCTGCTGAAACTTCATCTATATTTCCAACCGTCCGTATTTCAGACTCCATTCTCTCTACTTCTTCTGCCTTTTTTCCAGCAGGAAGATAGAACTGGTGGCTAACAAGTACGTTTCGCTCTTCTGTGTTTATAATTTCCCGCTGTACCAGTTTATGGACAGTTGCATTGTAAGAAAGATTATTTCCATTTTTGTCTGTACCGACTACATTTTTTACCATGGAGGGTTTCACAAAAGGCAGTAAATAAAAATTCACTTTTCCATAATTATCCTGTAGAACAACTTTCTCGATATATTCATTTTCTGTTCTTGGCGGCTGTCCAACCATATATATATTCTGTCTGGAAAGAACAGAACGAAAACAGTTCACCCTTGGTGCACTGTCATGATTTCCACTGATCATCATGATCACTGCATCCGGAACTGCCTCTGTAAGATTTTTGATGAAATGGTCAAAAACTTCCACCGCTTCTGCTGAAGGCACTGCTTTATCGTAAATGTCCCCTGCAATTACTACTGCATTTGGTTTCTCTGCTTTTGCATACTCTGTGATCTTCTGTAAAATATAATCCTGATCTTCTTTTAAGTCTCTGTTCATTAATTTCAGGCCTATATGCAGGTCTGACAGATGGAAAAATTTCATATGCATGATTCCTTCCTGATACTTTTACACTTTTTACAGTTTCTCAATCTGTCCTTTATTATAACTTATTTTTTCTGCATATAACAGCAAAAAGAACGTACCGGCCGATACAGTCAGTACGCTCTCTTATAATCATTACGATCTGCTTATTTCTGTTTTTTCAGACTTTTTGTCTCCAGCCAGTTCACAGAGATTTCTGCCTTCACTTAATGAGCATAATTGGGCGGGATCACCGTAAATTCTCTGCCGGAAAACCGGACAACATCCTCACCCAACACCATACATAAATGGAATAGAAAACCCCTGAGGCCAGCACCTTAAGGGGTTTTCGTTTGTCTCGCAAAATCACTTTCTGATTTTCTCTCCAATTACATAAATCACAGCAGCCACTACCATACCATTAATGGAAGCGATTCCCCAGGATACAACATTAGCAACTACTGCACCGGCAATCACACCAACAACAGCAAACCAGTTGACTGTTACGATCTCAAACGTATCTGTATCATAAGCCTTTTTGTTCATGAAATAAGATATGACCAGAATGATACCAACTGGCGGCAGCGTACAGTTCAGGATATTCAGCCAGCCACAGAAGTTGTAATACAGCCATACAGAAAGCAGTGTTCCGATAACACCGGAGATCAGAACCATCGGTTTCTTTCTCTTATTGAAAATATTTGCCAAACCAAGTCCTGCTGTATACAGCGCATTGTCATTCGTTGTCCAGATATTCAGTCCCAAAACCAGGATTGCAAGATAGAACAGATTCAGACGGATCATAACTTCAAAAATATCATTTCCACCTACAAAAATGTAAGAAATAGCTCCAAAAAAGAACATCAGGGAGTTTCCGATAAAGAAAGCAACTACGGTTGCGATCGTTCCCTGTTTACCATTTTTTGCAAATCGTGTAAAGTTCGGTGTTGCAGTTCCTCCTGACACAAAAGATCCAATTGCAAGTCCGGCACCACCAATAACACTCAAAGATCCGCTGGATACAGCGAACTGATCTATGATCGTTCCGTCTCCCTGCTTTACTGCCATGATCATTGCAATTGTTCCCAGGACTGCAACAAGCGGCACTGCAATATAGCTGATTATTGTCAGAGATTTAATTCCAAAATATGCGGATGCAGTCATACATGCACCTGCGATCAGAATCAGTATCCATTGTACTGCTGCGCTTCCACCAAAAAGCTCACGTGCTACAGGAATTGCAAACATAGCAACACCTACGCCAAACCATCCGATCTGTGTGAAGCTTGTCAACGCAGAAGAAATATAAGACCCCTTTTCTCCAAACGCTCTCTTGGAAAGCAGGTCAAGACTGAGCCCTGTCTCTGCACCTACATAACCAAGCAGTCCTGTGTAAGCGCCAAGGATCACTCCACCCAGAAGAAGGGCTTTGATAAATCCCCAGAAATCAAGTCCTGCTGCCATTTCCTGACCAACCCACATACTCGCCGAGAAAAAAGTAAATCCCAGCATAATCATAAACATTGTTACAAAACCACGTCTGCTATGTGCAGGTACCGCACTGTCTGCATAATCAACATCTAAAGTTTCAGCAACCTGGTTCATACCACTTTCTGTTGTATATTCTCTACTCATCTTTTCTCCCCGTAATGCATATTAATCCAAAATATATTTACGCAGTGCATCTGTAAATTCACCGATTCGCTGCTCCGCAAGTTCTTTCAATGTAATGCCATTCATACTTTCAATATATCCAAGTTCCTGACGATACAGCCACTTCGCATCAGCCGGGCGGATTTTTTCATAATGATTGGCTTTTATCCAGTCCTCATAACTGATCGGAGTCGGATAGCCAATTTTTTCATCAAGAAGCTCTTTGAAATCAATCCTGTCTGCTCTGTCTCTGATTCCCGTCCAGAAATCAAGGACTTCTTCTACATGTTCATGGATCTCATAACGTCTTGCTCCACCATCATAGATGATACATTTTTCAAAAAGCGGACTGCACATGGATAAAGTCTCTCTTCTGAATTCAGGTGCGATGATTCCACCCTTCCAGTAGAAATCCACATCCGGAAGATTGATCCCGGAAACCCCTTTATCCTGGTAAGTGCTGAAAATACCCTCATAATAAACAGTGATAAATCCTTCGAATTCCGGCCAGAATTCACGGATCTCTGCAGTAAGCTTCTCAAGGATATCAATTCCCTTGGTTCCACCAATTGTAAAGATAATGATATTACGAAGTCTTGCACCGTGATCTCTGTAGAAATCAGTCACATAGCGAAGACAGTGGATCAGCGTCTCACCACTCGCAATAATATCGCCGATCATCAGTGTGCTGTCCGGCACCATGGTAAGCTTGCTGTACTTGATCTCCAGCCCTGCGATCTCCTCCTGCTCAAAAACACGCTCACTGGAAAGGAAACTGATGTCATGAACACGAATGTGTTCTCTGTAGCACGCTTCTTCCAGAGGGTAATTCAAAGCTCCTCTTAATATAGAAAGAATATTTGCAGTTGTAACCTTTTTCTGTTCCTTCAGATAATAAAGCATCTGAGATGTAGAGGACACAAGACAATTGTAAACTTCATAGCCAACAATCTCAGGTGTGTTCAGAAGTTTTCTTGATTCTGCCTCCGAAATAACATAATATTCATTTGCATAATCTCCGCCTTCCAGACGGTAACAGGCCACTCCCTGTTCGTCAAATTCCGGCACCAGAGAGACTTTGTCCCAGTTTTTCATAAGTATTCTTTCCCTTCTTTATAATAAATCTCTGTAAGTAAACACTCTAGTTTACAGAGTAAAATGAACCACCTCAATTGTCAAGTAGATATAGAAAAAGAAGGACGGTTTTTAACAATATCATTCAAATGAAAGAACATTGTTATTTTCAGTCCTTCTTTTTTGCTTTTTATATTGCTCCCAGAATCTCTCTGGCGTTATTAATCCGTTCTTCAGAAGGTGGTCTGACACCCTCCAGCGGGTAAGGGATTCCAAGCTGTTCCCATTTAAAAATTCCAAGAGTATGATATGGAAGTACTTCCACCCTCTCTACTGTTTTCAGTGTATGGATAAAATCTGCAAGTCTGTGGAGATACTCATCATTATCACTGCCTCCCGGCACCAGTACATGGCGGATCCACATTGGTTTTCCCATATCTGACAATTTCCGTGCCATTGCCAGAATGTTTTTGTTGGATTGTCCGGTAAGCTTAATGTGCTCTTCTTCATCGATCTGCTTGATATCCAGAAGAACAAGGTCCGTATACTTCATAAGTTCAAGCCACTTGGAATAAAAAGGTTCTTTTTCCGTATAAGGATTGGCGCTGGTATCAAGTGCTGTATGAACTCCTGCTGCCTTTGCCTGTCGAAACAGTTCTGTCAAAAAATCAATCTGCAGAAGCGGTTCGCCGCCACTTACGGTAATTCCACCTTTATTTCCCCAGTAATTCTTATAACGAAGTGCCTGCTTCAGAAGCTGGGACGGGGTGTACTGCTGCCCTTCTCCCATTTTCCAGGTATCCGGATTATGGCAGAACTGGCAGCGCATTGCACATCCGCTCAAGAATATCACATATCTGACTCCTGGTCCATCTACAGACCCGAAGCTTTCCAGAGAATGGACATATCCTTTTATTTCATTGTCTGGCATTATTACATTCTGTCGTGGCAGGTTCTGGCAATAACATCCAGCTGCTGCTCTCTTGTAAGATCGATGAATTTAACTGCATATCCGGATACACGGATTGTGAAGTTTGCGTACTCTTCTTTTTCCGGATGTTCCATAGCATCGATCAGTTTTTCTTTACCGAATACGTTAACATTAAGGTGATGAGCACCCTGATCAAAGTATCCGTCAAGTACATGAACAAGGTTCTCTGTACGTTCTTCTTCTGTATGTCCCAGAGCATCAGGGTTGATTGTCTGAGTATTGGAGATTCCGTCAAGGGCATCTTCATAGTCCAGTTTTGCAACAGAGTTAAGGGAAGCAAGAAGTCCGTTCTGCTCTGCGCCGTAGGACGGGTTAGCACCAGGTGCCAGTGGTTCGCCTGCTTTTCTTCCATCCGGAAGGGATCCTGTAGCTTTACCATAAACAACGTTTGATGTGATGGTAAGGATAGAAGTAGTAGGTTTGGAATCACGATAGGTATGGATGTGTTTCAGTTTTTCAAGGAATGTAGACAGCAGTGTTGTTGCAATCTCATCTGCTCTGTCATCATCGTTACCATAACGTGGGAAATCACCCTCTACAATGAAATCTGTTGTAATTCCATCTTCATCACGAACAGCTTTAACTTTTGCATATTTGATAGCGGACAGGGAATCTACTACGTGAGAGAATCCAGCGATACCTGTTGCGAAAGAACGGTCAACCTTTGTATCGATCAGAGCCATTTCAGCTGCTTCATAGTAGTATTTGTCATGCATGTAGTGGATCATGTTCAGTGTTCCAACATACAGATGAGCCAGCCAGTCCATCATCTTGTCATATTTTGCGATTACTTCATCATAATCGAGATATTCAGAAGTAATTGGCTGATAGTTCGGTCCTACCTGCTGTTTTGTCTTCTCATCAACACCACCGTTGATAGCGTAAAGAAGGCATTTTGCAAGGTTTGCACGAGCTCCGAAGAACTGCATCTCTTTACCTGTTTCTGTAGCAGATACACAGCAGCAGATGCTGTAGTCGTCGCCCCATACCGGACGCATAACATCATCATTTTCATACTGGATAGAGCTTGTCAGTACAGAAATGTCAGCTGCATATTTCTTGAAGTTTTCAGGCAGTCTTGAAGAATAGAGAACTGTAAGGTTCGGTTCCGGAGCCGGTCCCATATCTTCCAGAGTATGCAGGAAACGGAAGTCGTTCTTTGTTACCATTGTACGTCCGTCTCCACCCATACCTGCAACTTCCAGAGTAGCCCATACCGGGTCACCGGAGAACAGCTGGTTGTAAGAAGGAATACGAGCAAATTTAACCATACGGAATTTCATTACCATGTGGTCAACAAGCTCCTGAGCTTCTTTCTCTGTAATAGTTCCGTTCTGAAGATCTCTTTCAATATAGATATCAAGGAATGTTGAGATACGTCCAACACTCATTGCCGCACCATTCTGAGTCTTGATTGCTGCAAGATATCCGAAATACAGCCACTGGAATGCTTCTCTTGCATCTTTGGCCGGCTGGGAAATATCATATCCGTAAGCTTCTGCCATAACTTTCATGCCTTTGAGCGCACGGATCTGATCAGCGATTTCTTCACGAAGCTGGAAGTCATAACGTCTCATACCCTGACGGTCGCAGGCAGCGAAATCTTTCTGTTTTCCCTCGATAAGAGCATCGATACCGTACAGAGCAACACGTCTGTAATCGCCAACGATACGTCCACGTCCGTAAGTATCCGGAAGACCTGTAAGGATCTTGTTATGACGGGCCATTTTCATTTCCGGTGTATAGATATCAAATACACCCTGGTTGTGTGTCTTGAATTCATAATTATGGAAAACATCTTTGATCTTGTCACTTACTTTATATCCGTAAGTTTCGCATGCCTGCTCTGCCATTTTGATACCACCATATGGCATAAAAGCACGTTTCAGAGGTTTATCTGTCTGAAGACCAACAACTTTTTCCAGATCTTTCAGATCTTCATCGATATATCCGGCACCATATGCGGTCAGAGATGTAACAACTTCTGTCTCCATATCCAGAACGCCGCCTTTTGCACGTTCTTCTTTCTGAAGTTCCTGAAGTTTGCCCCAGAGTTTGTTTGTAGCCTCTGTAGGTTCTTCCAGGAAAGAAGCATCTCCTTCATAAGGTGTATAGTTCATGCTGATAAAGTTACGTACGTCGATTTTTTCTTTCCAACGGTTTCCTTTGAAACCTTCCCACTGTGAAAAGTTTTTCATTAAATTCTGCACCTCTCTTAATAATTTATTCCGCGTATGTCCAGTCTAACTTTTCTCCTAAAGAAAAATAAGACCGAAATCTTATTATAGTTACAATGTGAATCATTTTGTTCACGGCAACAGTGTACACTACTCGGCACTACAATGTCAATTATTTAACGAATGCTCTTGATTTTATACAATTTAGATGCGTTTAACTCCTGTTTTTATCCTCTTGCTGAATGTTTTTCTCAATAAAAAAATCCTCTGATTATTATAAACCAGAGGATATTTTTTATTCGTCTCTTTTGTTCAGTTCTTTGATCATTAATGCAGTTCTGTCCCAATGGGATTTCACAAGCACAGATGCAGAATAGCTATCTTTCATTTCAAGAGCCTGAATAATTTTTTCATGCTCATCGATAGATTCTTCCAGCGGTGTATCCCTGAAAAAGCCATACTCGAGTCTCTGAATGTGGATCCATAACACATCGCAGAAATCTGTGATATATTCATTCCCCGCCATCTCAAGAATACAGCTGTGAAATTCTTTATCTGCATGCAAAATCGGCATTGGTTTCATCTGTTCCTTAACACACTCGGCAAATTCATCTGCCAGTTTCCGCAATCTTCGTATGTATTCCGGTGTCACTCTTTCTACTGCCAGTGTAACAGCCAGCTGTTGCAATATCGCCATTGGCTGATACCATTTTTCAATATTATCTGTCTCAAGATCCGTGACTAGCGTTGCTTTTCCCGGATATGATTTCACCAGTTTCTGCGCCTCCAGAAGCTGCAGTGCTTCTCTTACCGGTGTACGGCTGACCTTAAAATAATCTGCTATCTCAATATCTGATACTTTTTCGTCTGGTTTAAACTGTCCCTCTATAATCCAATCCTTTACTGTTTCATATACTCTCTGCTTGGCGGAAAGACGTTCAAAAGATGTCTGTTCTTTAGGTAATGGCATTCTATTTTCATACCTCCTGGATTTCCTATATAAATAATACCAGAAAATTCAACTATATTCCATATTTTTATGGTAAAATAATAGCATCTTTACTATCATTGTCACCGTTCACTCCTCACAGCAAAATATATAACAAGGAGCACCACATATGTCTAATTTTTTACAGAAGCTTAACGCCCAATACGATACATTTACCCGTTCCCACAGAACTGTAGCAAATTATCTTAATGAAAACCTTAACGATGTTGCTTTTTGCACTCTTGAAGAAATAGCTGACCGGATCGGAGTCAGTACCACTACTATCATCCGTTTTTCCCGTGCTTTGGGATACAGTGGTTATTCCGATATGCAAAAAGATATCCAGAGCAGCCTCCAGACAAAAGTAAGTCTTCCCGAGCGTCTGATAACACTGGAACAATACCCATCAAATACGCTTCTTGCAGAATCCTTTCAAAATGATATCCTGAATATCCAGCATACTCTGGAATCCCAGAATGATCAGGATCTTCAGACCATCATTCACGCTGTTTCTTCCGCTCCCAATGTATACGTGCTTGGCATGCGAAGTTCTTTTTCCGTTGCACATTACATGGCTTCCCGCCTGAGTGAAATCCGTGAAAATATTCACCTTATCCAGTCCGTAGGCATGCTCTATCCGGAAGAAATTGTCAGCGCAAAAGAGGGCGACATCTGCATTGCCTATATGTTTCCGCGTTACTCCAAACTGAGCACTACAATCCTGTCCTGGATGAAAAATGCAGGCGTAAAAGTTGTTCTTTTTACCAGCCAGAATTACAGTGCTGTCCAGGGTTATGGCGACATCATCCTTCCCTGCGCTATTTCCAGCCTTTCCTACAAAAACTCCTACGCTGCTCCTTTAAGCCTCTCCAATTATCTGATCGCGGCCATCGCGCAGGAAAACTATGAAGAGTCCCAGAAAGTGCTCGAAAAAACCGAGTCTATCTTGAATCAGGGCTTTTATCTGGGGCTGTAAAAATGTATAAAAAGCACTGCCTGGTACACGCCAGGCAGCATAATTTATGATACTGATTTACTGTCATACGAGACTCAGTCTCTCATTTATCCATTTCTGAACTTCCCCCACGCTTACCTTGGTCAGGCGGGCAATCTGTTCAGCCTTCATACCTTCTGCCGCAAGTGAAACCGCCATTTCCTTTTTGGCCTTTAACTCTCCACTCTTTTCTCCCACTTCTATACCATCATTATAAAGCTGTTCCATTTCCCGACACATATGATCAACTCCCTCCTGTGTCTCCTTCAGTTCATGTACCCGTTCTGCCAGAATCCTGTTATACATTTCTTCTGCCCTGCTGCAGCGCAGATCATGCATTAACCTTCCCAATTCTGTCTCATCCCGATTCCTCGAATTTACATATATGATATTCGATCCATCTGTAAAATTCTCATCTGCTTCCACGATTTTTCTTACAATATGATAAATAGGAAGTTTATACCCCAATACATCATCCCTGGTAATAAATATCACATAACTTTCCGGCAGTTCATCAAAATCCTGCCCCGAATTTAATGTATTCATGTCCATAAGTCCACTATGATATCTTGCCCGTTTTGGCGATGCTCCTTCATTATCCTGTTGAATTTCAACATTATACTGCCTTCCTACTGAATCTCTTGCAACACAATCCAGAATTGCAGAACGTCCCTGCAGATTTTTATAATCTTTCTGAATTATCTGATCTGTTACCCTGAGGTCTTTTTTGTTCATGATTACCTGCAAAATATATTCTGTGCATTCACGCTTTTTCAATACATTCCTCATGAATATGTCACTCATAATCGTAAGTCTCTGTAAAATTCCTTTATATCTTTCGTATCGCTCTTCCAGTTCTTTATCCTGTGTAATGACATTGTCTTTTGTCATTCCACGATTCCCTCCATGTTTTCTATCCATACAGTAAGATAAAATATCTTGTTGTTTTTATCTTATCATCTGTACACTTTCTTTACAAGCAAGTCTTGTTTACCTGTTTCGACATAATTTTTCAGTATTGGATTCAAAGAGCCAGATTCTCTGACCGAAATCAGAAAATCTGGCTTTTATTAAAGTACAACCGGCAGTGTCGAACCACCATACGGCATTGCAAGCACTTTTGCGTTTTCGCCATATTTTTCCAGTGCTTCATCCAACGCTTTTTGGGCAGAAGGCTGCGGATTCATAAAAATATGCCGTACAAAAGCCTCCGGCATCTCCGATACAAGATCAATCTGTGCGTTTTCCAGAATCATACCTATTGCTACCGCTTTATGACCACCAAGCTCAAAGTGCTCTCCAATTCGTTCTATCATAGAATGTGGTGTATCTGCCTCCAGTAACCACTCTTCAAACTTTTTACTTCCAGTTCCTTCCTGACATGCTCCTATCAGGATGATACGGCCTCCCTTTTTTACCGCATGCTTTGCATTATCCAGTGCTTTCTGCACCTGATACAGATTGGCATCTTTAGGTGCGCCCCCTTGTGACACCATTACAATATCAGCTCGGGAAGAAATCACTTTGCGATACATTTTGTCCAGATATCGACAGCCATCTCTGTGTGCTTCCGTAACATCTCCTGCTGTACAATATACAATTTTTTTGTGTTCATCAAGAACCACATTAACTATGTAATCTATCCCCACTATATTTCCGGCCTCCTCAATATCTTCTCTCAGAAGATTTCCTTCCAGCCGTCCTGCGCAGGATGATTCTTGAATCATCAGTCTGTGATTCATCTGGATAGCGTTATAGCTTGCTACACCTGGCATAATTGCTTTCGCTCCACCTGAATATCCCGCAAAATAGTGAAACTCAATATTTCCCAGACATATCCTGAAGTCTGCTTCCACCACTTCCCTTGTTATTTCTACAGGTGTTCTATTTTTTGTTTCTCTCAGAAATACGCAATCCTCTATATCCGAATCCACACACTTTACTTCCTGATAGCACCGTTCCCCTACAAGCTTTCTTTTTTCCTCTTCTGTATGTCTTCTATGAGATCCTAATGCCAGTACAACAGTAATATCCTGTCTGGAAATTCCTGCCTTATACAGTCGATCAAGAACCCCGGGCAACACTTCGTAAGAGGGCATTGGTCTGGATATATCACTGGTAACAATTACAATCTTCTGACCTTTCCGAACCAGATTTTCCAAAAGCGGGGCACCAATCGGGTTATCCAACGCATATTCAACTGCCTGACGCCCCCGCCGTTCATGTTGAAACGGATTTGATTCAAGTACTGCCATCAGATTTCTGTCTGGTATTTCTACCATCTGCACACTATTTCCATATCCAAACTCTATTTTCATCCTATCACCTGCCTTTAAATATGATAATGTTCATACTCATATTCACAGGGATTTCCCTTACAAAAATAAATATCCCCCGTGCCTAAATTTACAATCATAGAAAATACAGTTCCCATTCTCAGCCCTTCCGGAACTTTCGGATTATCATGACGACATATAGAATCCGGATATTCAATATGATCTTTCAATACTTCTTTCACGTCTTCTATAGTAATCGGTTTTTCTTTTTTCTCAAGAATTTTCAACGCCCGCCCCCGTCTTATAAAGCTATCCGGAGTTTTATATTTCATAGTATCTTTGCGAGGACGTATTGGAAGTCTCTGGCTGCAAAAATGGTTCGTATGCACAGCAATTCCATTTTCCGGATATAGCACATCAAAATCTTCATTTCCAATCTCTACATGAATGCATTCTCCATTTCTGTGGCTGAGCATGAAATTAGCACAACACCCCAATGGCATCCTGGTCACCATCGTCAGCGCTTCAGAAATGGTTTCACAGTCCACAATTGCTCTCATAGCAATATGAAGCGGGATTCCTTCCGGTGCCTGATTTGTAGACAAAGCATTCAGGAAAACGCTTAATCCTGCACTGTTAAATCCGGTTTTTCCGATAATCCCAGCCTCTGTAACCATAAATATCGTCGGTTTTCCATTGTTCTGATGAATTTTCATCATCACCATATTTTTCCTCTGACTTGTTTTCCAATCCCAATTATGTGCACTGATCGCTTCACCATTTGCAGCCCGTTCTTTACTGATTCCTATCGAAGTACAGCCACCATCCGCTTTATCAAATTCTTTTCCCACAAAGACCAGCTCACTTCGGCAATTCAATGCAAGAATATCTTCAAATTCAAGTTCTGCTCCATCTGCAACGCCTCTGATTTCTTCCAGATAATCCGAATTATATTCTCTTATAACATCAATAAATTTCCTCGACAGTTTCTTTGCTCTTTTCCATTCAAGCCCGGAATAATCCATAAACATTTCTTTGTAACAGTCTATACTTTCTCTTATTTGTCTGCCAAAATTTCTGCCTTCCTGAAACCCTATTTCATAAAGGGCACTGAAAAACTCCCATTTTTTTAAGGTGGGAGTTCTTCTTTTATAATTTTTCTTGTAATTTCTAATTATATTACAAAAAAACGCTATGGTTTACCCCATAGCCAA
>NZ_JBQHUL010000009.1:0-91745 GCF_052065235.1 Blautia sp. HCP28S3_G10
AGTGAAAAACTCCAATCTATCAAAAATCGCATGTGAATTATAGTGAATTACTCCAACTCGCAAAGGGCTGGAGTAATTTTATATCTGACCGCATCATTATTTGGCGGTTACATTCTAAATATGTTTACATATCCAAGGATGTATTTAAGAGACTTTTTGAAAATTCACATGTCTATTATCTTACCGATTATAAAAAAGCATTCAGCGACAATAAAATCAAGTTCCGCAAATTAGTAGCTTTAAGTCGTAAAGCAGGAATTCCCTATTCTTTATTTTTCGCCCCCATAGAGACTGTCGAGAAGAATATAAAGCGTAATGGTGATATATTATTCCAAGGAGTATGGTTCCTATGGCTGGGGTGACGGCGAGTGGATGAGAAACTGGGAAGAAACCTGTAGATCAGCAGGCGCATCACTTGTTGCAGAGGGTGTTATCTGTCAGGAAGAGCCTGATGATGAAGCGGTAGAAAACTGCAAAGCTCTTGGAAAAGCACTTGCATAAATAATTAAACAAATTTATTCCATTCCGTTCACAGATCCAACATAAATGTCTGGTATCATAATCACAGATTAAAACTGATTCACATAAAAAGATTGTATGAACAGATATATTTTATTATTATAATAACGAAAGAAAAGTGAACGGAATGGAGGAATAAAAATGGAAGCCCCGAAAATTCTTGTAGTTGATGATGAAAGCCGTATGCGTAAACTGGTAAGAGATTTCCTGGAGAAAAAAGGATTTGTCGTACTGGAAGCGGGTGATGGTGAAGAAGCAATGGATATCTTTTATGCAGAAAAGGATATTGCATTGCTTATTTTGGATGTAATGATGCCGAAGATGGATGGCTGGGAAGTATGTCGTGAAATCCGTAAAAACTCAAAAGTTCCGATAATCATGCTTACGGCCAGAGGCGATGAGCGAGATGAACTTCTCGGATTTGAACTCGGAGTAGATGAATATATATCGAAACCGTTCAGCCCCAAGATTCTTGTTGCGAGGGTGGAGGCAATTTTAAGAAGAACGGGACAGGATGCGGGAAATGATGTCCTTTCAGCAGGTGGTATTGTGATCGACAAAGCTGCACATATGGCAACAGTAGACGGCAAACCGATGGAACTGAGCTTCAAGGAATTCGAACTTCTTACGTATTTCCTTGAAAATCAGGGAATTGCCCTTTCCAGAGAAAAAATCCTGAATTCTGTTTGGAATTATGATTATTTCGGTGATGCCCGTACTATTGATACTCATGTTAAAAAACTGAGAAGCAAGATGGGAGATAAAGGAGAATATATCAAAACAGTCTGGGGAATGGGATACAAATTTGAGGTAGATGAGAAATGAAAAAACCGGCTGACACAAAAAGCAGAAATAAGTTTCAGCCCCTGAGAAGGCAGATTGCTGCACTTTTTATCGGACTTCTTCTCCTTTCACTGATTGTCATAACTGCGATTAATGCGATGTTTCTGGAGCATTATTATATCAGCCGCAAAACAGAAGTCCTGAAAGAAGCAGTTGAGAAACTGGAAAAACTGGATGTTCATACAGATTCAGACGGAGTGTCAAGTGCGGATATTTCAGATGAAATTTTTCGGAATTGTTCAGAAAACAATCTGACCTGGGTAGTGATCACAGAAGACGGTCAGAATGTCTGCTCAGTGGGAAGCAATGAAGATCTTCTGGAAGCAAGGCTGCTGGGATATGTCTATAATCTTGACAAGCAGAAAACGAAAGAAAAGATCCTGGTTCAGGAAGACGATTATGTGATCCAGCAGGTCAGCGACCGTTTTGCGGGAATGGAATACGTAGAGAGTTGGGGACAGCTTAAGAACGGCTGTTATTTCCTTATACGTACGCCGTTGGAAAGCATACGTGAGAGCGTTTCTATTTCCAATAGTTTTTATTTATATGTAGGCATCACGATTATTGTGATCAGCGGCATACTGATCTGGATCATTACCAAAAAGATCACAAAGCCTATCAGCGAACTGACGCTTCTTTCCACAAAAATGAGTGAGCTGGATTTTGATGCAAAATATCAGAGCCATTCAGGAAATGAAATAGATGAACTCGGTGAGAATTTTAACAGAATGTCAGAACAGCTTGAAAAAACGATTTCCGAACTGAAATCTGCAAACAATGAACTGCAGAAAGATATCGAAAACAAAGAGCGTATTGACCAGATGAGACAGGAATTCCTGAATAACGTGTCTCATGAATTAAAAACTCCGATCGCACTTGTGCAGGGATATGCAGAAGGCCTTAAGGAAAACATTTCCGATGATCCGGAAAGCAGGGAATTTTATTGTGATGTTATCATGGATGAAGCATCTAAGATGAATAAGCTTGTCAAAAATCTTCTGACACTGAACCAGCTGGAATCCGGCAGAGATGAAGTGATGATGGAGCGTTTTGACATTGTAAGTCTTATTCGTGGTGTCTTACAGTCCATGGATATTATGATCCAGCAAAAAGAAGCAAAAGTTAGTTTTGAGGCAGACAATCCGGTTTATGTCTGGGCAGATGAGTTTAAAATCGAGGAAGTTGTAACTAACTATACAAGTAATGCACTGAACCATCTGGATGGCGCCAGAGAAATTGAAATCCGTATTATCCCTGAGGGAGACAGAGTAAAGATTACAGTCTTTAATACGGGAACTCCGATACCGGAGGAAGATGTTCCGAAACTCTGGAATAAATTTTTCAAAGTTGATAAAGCCAGAACGAGGGAATACGGTGGAAGCGGAATTGGTCTTTCTATTGTCAAGGCAATTATGGAAGGACTGCATCAGGAGTATGGTGTGCAGAATTACGATAATGGCGTGGAATTCTGGTTTACTCTTGATGTAAAGAATAAATAATATCAAGAAAAAAGACAGATGTGAAGAAACTGCTTTGCATCTGCCTTTTTTTGGGGTATACTGAAAGACGGATGAGTACAGAAAATGACAAATAAAGACAGGATGTGAGACAGAATGATTGGAATTATCGACTATGATGCAGGCAACATAGCCAGTGTATCAAAGGCACTTGCCTATCTTGGCGAGGAGACAGTTGTATCCAGAGATCCGGAAGTTCTCCTGAAAGCAGACAAGGTAATCCTTCCAGGTGTCGGAAGCTTTGGACAGGCTATGGAAAACCTCCACAGATATGGATTAGTCCCTGTGATTCAGGACATGATAAAAAATAACACACCGTTTCTTGGAATCTGCCTGGGCCTTCAGCTTCTCTTTGAAAGCAGCGAGGAAACTCCGGGGGTGGAAGGACTTGGCATTCTGAAAGGGAAAATCCTTAAGATTCCTCCGGCAGAGGGACTGAAGATTCCACATATGGGCTGGAATTCACTTCATCTTCAGAATGATGGAAGATTATTTCGCGGAATCCCGGAAGATACATTTGTATATTTTGTACATTCTTATTATCTTAAGGCAGAGGAACCAGAAATCGTAAAAGCCACCACAGAATACAGTACCACCATTCATGCATCTGTGGAGAAGGACAATGTATTTGCCTGTCAGTTCCATCCGGAAAAGAGCAGTAAATACGGACTGAAAATACTCGAAAACTTTGCCGGACTTGAAAAGGAGGGTAAATGATATGTTTACAAAAAGAATCATTCCCTGCCTTGATGTAAACAGGGGACGGGTGGTAAAAGGCGTTAATTTTGTAGATCTCAAAGATGCAGGAGATCCTGTGGAGATTGCAAAGGCATATGATGCGGCAGGAGCCGATGAAGTCATTTTTCTGGATATCACAGCCTCCTGTGAAGAAAGAGATACAGTTGTTGACATGGTACGGGAAGTTGCCGCCAATGTTTTTATACCTTTTACGGTGGGAGGCGGTATCCGTACAGTAGATGATTTCAAGAGACTTCTAAGAGAAGGAGCTGATAAGATTTCTGTAAACTCGGCAGCAATTGACAGGCCGGAACTGATCACGGAAGCAGCTGACAAATTCGGCAGTCAGTGTGTGGTAGTTGCCATTGACGCAAAGAGAAGAGAAGACGGTGGCTGGAATATCTACAAACACGGAGGCAGACTGGATACAGGAATTGATGCAATAGAATGGGCGAAGAAAGTGGAAGAACTGGGAGCCGGTGAGATCCTGCTGACCAGTATGGACTGTGACGGAACTAAGGCAGGTTATGATATTGAACTTACCAGAGCAGTTGCAGATACAGTATCCATACCTGTGATTGCATCGGGCGGTGCAGGTACTCTGGAACATTTTTATGATGCTCTTACAGAAGGCGGTGCAGATGCGGCACTTGCAGCCTCTCTTTTTCATTATAAAGAACTTGAGATAAGACAGGTAAAAGATTATCTGGCAGATCGGGGAATTCCTGTTCGCAGATAAGAAAGGAGAAAGACAGACTATGGCTCCTTTGTCAGGAGAATGGCTGGAAGCCCTGAAAGGCGAATTCCATCAGCCATACTATTCAAAATTGTACAAGACCGTTATGGAGGAATATCAGACACGCAAAATTTTTCCTCCTGCGGAAGATATGTTTAATGCATTTCACTTTACACCACTCAGTGAGGTAAAAGTTGTGATCCTTGGACAGGATCCATATCATAATGACGGACAGGCGCACGGACTTTGTTTCTCTGTAAAGAAAGACGTGGAGATTCCTCCGTCACTTGTGAATATTTATCAGGAACTGCATGATGATCTGGGCTGCTATATCCCGGATAATGGCTATCTGGAAAAATGGGCAAGGCAGGGAGTGCTTCTTTTGAACACTGTGTTGACTGTACGGGCACATCAGGCAAATTCACATCGTGGGATTGGCTGGGAACAGTTTACGGATGCGGCGATCAGAATTCTTAATGAACAGGACCGCCCGATTGTATTTCTTCTCTGGGGAAGACCGGCACAGATGAAAAAATCTATGTTGAACAATCCGAAACACCTGATTCTTGAGGCGCCGCATCCAAGTCCTTTGTCTGCATACAGAGGTTTTTTCGGCTGTCGTCATTTCAGTAAAACAAATGAGTTTCTGATTGCAAATGGTCTGGAACCGATTGACTGGCAGATCGAAAATAAACAACAGCAGGAAGAGGGAGTACAGAAATCTATATGAATAAAAAGAATAACCTTGTAAAAAATGCCTCTTTTCTGATGATCGCAGCCATGATTTCAAAAGTCATAGGACTGCTTTACAAGAGCCCGCTTTCTTCAATCGTGGGAAATATGGGTATGGGCTATATCAGCCTTGCACAGAATGCCTATATGATTCTTCTGATGATTGCATCTTTCAGTATTCCGCAGGCTGTATCGAAACTGATCTCTGAGAGGATCGCACTGAAAGATTACAAAAATGCACAGAAGATTTTCAGAGGTTCCCTGATTTACGCAGCTGTAGTTGGCGGCATTGTGGCGCTTATCTGTCTTTTTGGTGCACATATTATTATCCCGAGCAATCAGCCGAATGCAGTTCTTGCATTGCAGATTCTTTCTCCGACAATATTTTTGTCGGGAATCCTCGGTGTATACAGAGGATATTTTCAGGCATACAGGAATATGATGCCAACCTCGATCTCGCAGATCCTTGAACAGATCTTTAATGCGGCAGTCAGTCTGATCGCAGCCTGGATGTTTATTAAATATTTTGCAGATGGTACAGATGGAAGTGTTGCCAAATGGGGAGCAGCAGGTTCTACAGTTGGAACTACGGCTGGTGTTGTCATTGCACTGCTTTTCATGTTGATGGTCTATGGTGTGAACCGCAGAGCCATTGCGAGAAGAGTTCAGAAAGACCATGCACACAGAGAAGAATCTTACAGAGAGATTCTGAAACTGATCATTCTTATTGTTTCACCTATTATCCTCAGTTCTTTTATTTACAATATTAATGGATATCTGAATGGTGTTCTTTATTCTGAGATTATGGGATCTCATGGAATGGATTCTGATACTATCAGTATTATGTATGCAGAATATGCAACTTATTTTATGAGTATCATTAATATTCCGCTGACACTTTCCAGCGCAGCACCTACTTCCATGATACCGGAGATTTCAGCCCTTTATGCTACCGGAGATATCCGTGAGACCAGAAAACGTATTGACCAGACAGTACAGCTGTCCATGTTTATTTCCATTCCATGTGCGGTAGGACTTGCCACACTTGCACAGCCGATCGTCTCTCTTCTGTTTGGCGGCACGAATGGAGTGGCAGGCAAACTCCTTATGCTTGGTTCTTTTACTATCCTTCTTAATGGAATGTCAAATATTTCAAATGGAGTTCTGCAGGGAATAGGCAAACCGAAAATCCCGATGTTTACAGCAGCAGTTGCACTTGTGGTAGATGTAGTTGCAGTAGTCCTTCTTCTGATGTTTACAAATCTTGGAATTTACGCACTTCTGGTTGCCATGATCATTTATGCGGTAGTTGTATGTGTGCTGAATGACCGCTTTATGAAAAAATATCTGAAATATAAGAATCCATGGAAAGAGGCGTATTTAAGCCCGCTTATTGCATCTGTAGTTATGTGTGCAGTAGCAGGAGGCATTTATTATGGACTTTATTTTCTGATCCATTCCAATGTGATCTGTCTGGGAATAGCAGTGATTCTTGCGGCAGCAGCTTACTTTGTCGTGTATATTCTGGTGGACAAAACAGCAGCAGAACGTCTGTCCAGAATGCCGGGAGGCTCATATCTTGTAAGAATTGCAGACAAAATACATCGCTGATACTGACTTGTTTAAGGACATCTGAGGAAAAATCCCGGATGTCCTTTTTGTGTTACTGTAAACGGAGTGAACAGTAACCTTTTTGCAACAGATTCCGAAACTTGGTGATTGTAAATTTAAAAACTTTGTCGTATAATGTTACGGAATTCGATTTTTATGGATTCACTTTTAATAAGAAGTAACACTTTTGTTTATCTGTATAAATACAGTCAAATGACGAGGAGGGCGAAATACTTTATATGAGTACATACACATTGGGAATTGATATCGGATCTACAACTGTAAAAATTGCGATTCTTGATGAAAATGAAAAACTTCTGTTTGCGGATTATGAACGACATTTTGCAAACATTCAGGAAACACTGGCAGATCTTCTGGAAAAAGCGCATGCAGAACTTGGAGAAATGACTCTCTGCCCGGTAATCACAGGTTCCGGCGGACTTACACTTGCCAATCATCTGGAAATCCCTTTTGTACAGGAAGTTATCGCAGTATCCACATCTCTGCAGAAGATCGCACCCCAGACAGATGTTGCCATTGAGCTGGGTGGTGAAGACGCAAAGATCATATATTTCGAAGGTGGCAATATTGAACAGCGTATGAACGGTATCTGCGCCGGTGGTACAGGATCTTTTATTGATCAGATGGCATCTCTGCTCCAGACAGATGCGACAGGTCTGAATGAATATGCCAAAAACTACAATTCACTTTATCCGATCGCAGCCCGTTGCGGTGTTTTTGCAAAAACAGATATCCAGCCGCTGATCAATGAAGGGGCGACGAAAGAAGACCTTTCTGCTTCTATTTTCCAGGCAGTTGTAAACCAGACAATTTCCGGCTTGGCCTGCGGAAAACCAATCCGTGGCCATGTGGCGTTTCTTGGCGGCCCACTGCATTTTCTTTCCGAACTTAAGGTAGCTTTTGTCCGCACTCTGAAACTTAATGAAGAACATACGATCGCACCGGAGAATTCACATCTTTTTGCAGCGATCGGATCAGCACTGAACTCCAAAAAAGAAACTTCAGTTTCACTTCTGGAACTGAAAGAAAAACTTCGTAATTCCATCAAGCTGGATTTTGAAGTGGAACGTATGGAGCCTCTGTTTGCAACAGAAGAAGATTATAAGGAATTTGATGAAAGACAGTCTTCCTACAAAGTAACCAAGGGAGATCTTGCGTCTTATAAAGGAAACTGCTATCTGGGTATTGATGCTGGTTCTACAACTACAAAGACAGCGCTTGTAGGAGAAGATGGAACACTTCTGTATTCTTTCTACAGCAATAATAACGGAAGCCCACTGAAGACAGCAATCCGTTCTATTCAGGAAATTTATTCAAAACTTCCGGAGGGCGCCAGAATTGCCTATGCATGTTCCACTGGTTATGGAGAGGCTCTGATCAAGGCGGCACTTCTTCTTGACGAGGGAGAGGTAGAGACAGTATCCCATTACTATGCGGCAGCATTTTTTGACCCGGAAGTGGATTGTATCCTTGATATCGGTGGTCAGGATATGAAATGTATCAAGATCAAAAATCAGACGGTAGACAGTGTGCAGCTGAATGAGGCGTGTTCTTCAGGCTGTGGTTCCTTTATTGAGACATTTGCAAAATCTCTGAATTACAGTGTGCAGGATTTTGCAAAAGCAGCTCTTTTTGCACAGCACCCAATCGACCTTGGAACCCGATGTACTGTTTTTATGAACTCCAAAGTTAAGCAGGCACAGAAGGAGGGCGCAGAAGTATCTGATATCTCTGCCGGTCTTGCATATTCTGTTATCAAAAATGCACTCTATAAAGTTATAAAAGTTTCTGACGCCACAGAACTTGGTAAACACATTGTTGTACAGGGCGGTACTTTTTATAATGATGCAGTTCTCAGAAGTTTTGAGAAAATTGCCAACTGCGAGGCTATCCGTCCGGATATTGCAGGTATCATGGGTGCTTTCGGTGCAGCATTGATCGCAAGAGAGCGTTATGAAGAGGGCAAAGAAACAACCATGCTCTCCATTGACAAGATCAATGAGTTGAAATATACAACTTCCATGGCAAACTGCCGCGGCTGTACAAATAACTGTCGTCTGACGATCAACAAATTTACAGGTGGACGTCAGTTTGTCAGCGGAAACCGCTGTGAGCGTGGAATCGGAAAAGAAAAGAACAAAGATCATGTTCCGAATCTTTTTGAGTACAAATATAAAAGACTGTTTTCTTATGAACCTCTGAGTCCGGATAAGGCAACAAGAGGCCAGGTAGGTATTCCTCGAGTACTGAATATGTTCGAAAACTATCCGTTCTGGTACACATTCTTTACAAAGTTGAAATATGAAGTAGTGCTTTCACCTACTTCTACAAGAAAAATATACGAACTTGGTATTGAATCAATTCCAAGTGAATCGGAATGTTACCCTGCTAAACTTGCTCATGGACATGTGAGCTGGCTCCTGAAAAAAGGTGTGAAATTTATTTTTTATCCATGTGTTCCTTATGAGAGAAATGAGTTTCCGGATGCAGTAAACCATTATAACTGTCCGATTGTTACTTCCTATGCGGAGAATATCAAAAACAATGTAGATGAACTGCGTGATCCTGATATTACATTTATGAATCCGTTCCTTGCCTTCACAACAGAGGCAATCCTTACAGACCGTCTTGTTCAGGTGTTTAAGGATATTCCGGCAGATGAAGTAAAAGCGGCAGCACATGCGGCATGGGAGGAACTTGCGCAGGCGCGAAAAGACGTAGAGAAAAAAGGTGAAGAAACTCTTCAGTACCTGAAAGAAACAGGAAGAAGAGGAATCGTCCTCGCAGGCCGTCCATATCATATTGATCCTGAGATTCACCACGGAATCCCGGATCTTATCAATAGTTACGGAATCGCAGTACTTACCGAAGATTCTGTCAGCCATCTGGGACATGTGGAACGTCCGATCCGTGTTAATGACCAGTGGATGTATCATTCCCGTCTGTATGCGGCAGCAAACTTCGTAAAGACACAGGACAATCTTGACATGATCCAGCTGAACTCTTTCGGCTGCGGCCTTGATGCCGTAACAACAGATGAAGTATATGAGATACTTGACGGAAGCGGTAAGATATATACCTGTCTGAAGATAGATGAGGTAAACAATCTCGGAGCTGCACGTATCCGTGTACGTTCTCTTCTGGCAGCACTCCGTGCAAAAGATGCCCAGCATAAAGAACGGGAGATAAAAACTTCATCCATTGAAAAAATTGTATTTACAAAAGAGATGCGTAAAGACTATACGATTCTCTGTCCGCAGATGTCCCCGTTCCATTTCAGCATTCTGCAGGCTGCATTCAATAGCTGTGGTTATCATCTGGAAGTCCTCCCGAATGATAACAAACATGCTGTTGATGTAGGACTTAAATACGTAAATAACGACGCTTGCTATCCGTCTCTGATCGTTGTCGGACAGATCATGGATGCGCTTCTTTCCGGTAAATATGATCTGAACAAAACAGCTGTTATCATGTCCCAGACAGGCGGTGGATGCCGTGCTTCCAACTATATTGCATTTATCCGTCGTGCACTTAAGAAAGCAGGCATGGAACAGATTCCTGTTATATCCCTTAACTTAAGCGGACTGGAAAGCAATCCGGGATTCAAACTGACATTGCCACTGATCAAACGTGTATGCTATGGCGCTGTATTCGGGGATATTCTCATGAAGTGCGTTTACCGTATGCGTCCTTATGAACTGGAACCTGGAATCGTTAACCGCAAACATAAGATCTGGGAGCAGAGAGTCATTTCCTTCCTGGAAGGCGGAAGCGTAAGCCATAGCCAGTTTAAGAAGATGTGCCGTGATATGGTACATGAATTTGACCTGATTCCGATCAGCAGTGAGAGAAAACCGAGAGTCGGTATTGTGGGTGAAATCCTTGTCAAATTCCTTCCTGCGGCAAACAATCATCTTGCTGAACTTTTGGAGTCAGAAGGTGCAGAGGCTGTTTGCCCAGACCTTATAGATTTTATTAACTACTGCTTCTATAATCAGAATTTCAAGTGCGAGTTCCTCGGATTTAAGAAGAACAAGGCAACGATCGCAAACTGGGGAATCAAAGGAATCGAATGGCTTCGTAAGACTGCAAATGAAGCACTCGAACAGAGCCGTCACTTCACACCATCTGCAAATATCGCAGATCTTGCAAAAATGGCATCACCGATCGTATCTCCTGGAAACCAGACAGGTGAAGGATGGTTCCTTACAGGAGAGATGATGGAACTGATCCATGGCGGGGTTCCGAATATTGTGTGTATTCAGCCCTTTGCCTGCCTGCCGAATCATATTGTAGGAAAAGGTGTCATCAAGGAAATACGTCGTGTCCACCCGGAAGCAAATATTGTAGCTATTGACTACGATCCGGGAGCAAGTGAGGTAAACCAGCTGAACCGTATTAAGCTGATGCTTTCTACTGCACAGAAAAATCTTGATAAAAAAAGAAATAAAAACTGTTAGGTCATACAGAATATAGAAAGAGGAAAAATATGGCAAAGTATACATTGATGAAAACAGAAGGACATGCAAAACGTGCACAGTTCGAAACTGTTCACGGAACCATTCAGACTCCTGTTTTTATGAACGTGGGAACAATCGGGGCCATTAAAGGTGCTGTTTCCACAGAGGATCTCAATGAGATCGGGACACAGGTGGAATTATCAAATACCTATCACCTTCATGTACGCCCCGGAGATAAGGTAGTCAAACAGCTGGGCGGCCTTCACAAATTTATGGTATGGGACAAACCTATTCTTACTGATTCCGGTGGATTTCAGGTCTTTTCGCTGGCAAAACTCCGTAAGATCAAAGAGGAGGGGGTACATTTTCAGTCACATATTGACGGACATAAGATTTTTATGGGGCCGGAAGAAAGTATGCAGATCCAGTCAAACCTTGCGTCTACCATTGCAATGGCATTTGATGAGTGCCCCAGCAGTGTGGCAGACAGAGATTATGTACAGAAATCTGTAGAGCGGACCACACGCTGGCTTGCTCGCTGCAAGGCAGAGATGAAACGCCTCAACAGCCTGCCGGATACCATCAATAAGAACCAGCTTCTCTTTGGAATCAATCAGGGAGGTGTCTATGAAGATATCCGTATTGAACATGCAAAAGAAATTGCCAAAATGGATCTTGACGGCTATGCTGTCGGCGGACTGGCAGTAGGAGAAACGCATGAGGAAATGTATCGTATCCTTGATGAAGTTGTACCATATCTTCCTCAGGATAAGCCGACATATCTTATGGGTGTGGGAACTCCTGCCAACATTCTGGAAGGCGTAGAAAGAGGAATCGATTTCTTTGACTGCGTTTATCCGAGCCGAAACGGACGTCACGGACATGTGTATACAAACCATGGCAAGATGAATATGTTTAATGCAAAATATGAACTGGATATGAGACCGATCGAAGAAGGGTGCCAGTGCCCGGCCTGCCGCCGTTACAGCAGGGCTTACATTCGGCATCTCCTGAAAGCAAAAGAAATGCTCGGTATGCGTCTCTGTGTCCTGCATAACCTTTATTTCTACAATCATATGATGGAAGAAATCCGTGATGCCATTGAACAGGGTAGATTTGCAGAATACAAAAAAATGCGTCTGGAAGGTTTTGAAGCAGGTGAATAAGAAGATTTTGCAGAAAATATTGGCTTTATTCCATAAAAATCTACAGAAAGCACTTGAAGTGCCGTGTGTTTTTGTGTATTATAAACTATAATGTTCCTGAATGAAGCAGGAAGATAGTTGCCATGGCACACATGTGGCTTTTGCAGGCAGCGACAGATAAAAACAGGAGGAATCGCAAATGAACAGCGCAGCAAGCAGTACCGCAAGTATGGGTATGATGATTCTGTGGATGGTTGTTATTTTCGGAGTAATGTATTTCCTGATGATCCGTCCTCAGAAAAAAGAACAGAAAAGACTTCAGGCAATGTTGAACAGCATGGAAGTTGGCGACAGTATTGTTACAACAGGAGGCTTTTATGGCGTGATCATCGATATGACAGAAGAAGATGTGATCGTTGAGTTCGGCAATAACAAAAACTGCCGTATCCCCATGAGAAAACAGGCCATTGCAGAAGTGGAGAAGGCAGAACAGGCGTCTGCATAACTGTAAATAAAAGAAGGTGTTGTGTAGAAATGCATGACACTTTCTTTTTTTTATAAACAACTGTGTAAGCACTCTATAACTTTTACGTAGTAAAGGGTTGAAAAGTAAATAAAAGTGCGTTATTATAATAACGATACCCAAAGGAAAGGACTTTGCAGTCAAAAAATTATCTGCAGAGAGAGGAAATCGTAAAATGGAATATAAGATTGCACTGATTCCAGGTGACGGAATCGGACCGGAAATTGTTGCTGAAGCAAAAAAAGTTCTGGACAGTGTATGCCGGAAATATCATCATACATTTTCATATTCAGAGGTCCTTCTGGGCGGAGCATCCATTGATGTTCACGGAGTACCTCTTACGGAAGAAGCCATTTCAACCTGTAAAGCTTCAGATGCTGTTCTGATGGGTTCCATCGGTGGAGATGCAAAGACTTCTCCATGGTATAAACTGGAACCATCCAAACGTCCGGAAGCAGGACTTCTGGCAATTCGTAAGGCACTTAACCTTTTTGCCAACCTCCGTCCTGCATATCTTTATAAAGAACTCGAAGAAGCATGCCCCCTTAAAAAAGAAGTGATCGGTGAAGACGGATTTGACATGATCATTGTCCGTGAGCTTACCGGTGGCCTTTATTTCGGAGAAAGAAAAACAATCGAAGAAGATGGTGTAAAGAAAGCAATTGATACACTTTCTTATAATGAAAATGAAATCCGCAGAATTGCCATCAAGGCATTTGATATTGCTATGAAGAGAAGAAAGAAAGTTACAAGTGTTGACAAGGCAAATGTTCTTGACTCTTCCAGACTCTGGAGAAAAGTTGTTGAGGAAGTTGCAAAGGATTATCCGGAAGTAACCTTGGAACATATGTTGGTTGACAACTGTGCAATGCAGCTTGTCCATGATCCGGGACAGTTCGATGTTATTCTTACCGAGAATATGTTTGGTGATATCCTTTCTGATGAAGCCAGCATGGTGACAGGATCGATCGGAATGCTTTCTTCCGCAAGTTTGAATGAGACGAAATTTGGTCTTTATGAACCAAGCCATGGTTCAGCGCCTGATATCGCAGGACAGAACAAGGCAAACCCGATCGCTACAATTCTCTCTGCTGCAATGCTTCTCCGTTATTCACTTAATCTGGATAAAGAGGCAGATGCAGTAGAAGCGGCAGTACAGAAAGTCCTTACAGATGGATACCGCACAGGTGACATCATGTCAGACGGATGCAAAGCTGTCGGAACAAAAGAAATGGGAGATCTGATCGCAGCAGCGGTCTGAACCGTATAAAGTAAAAAGGAGATACAGAAATGAGAAGTGACGCAGTAAAAACAGGCTCACAGCAGGCACCGCACAGATCACTGTTTAATGCTCTTGGCCTCACAAAAGAAGAAATGGAACGTCCGCTGGTAGGTATCGTAAGTTCCTATAATGAAATCGTACCGGGTCATATGAACCTGGATAAAATAGTAGCAGCTGTAAAGCAGGGTGTTGCCATGGCCGGCGGCACACCGATCGTATTCCCGGCTATCGCAGTTTGTGACGGTATCGCAATGGGACATATCGGAATGAAATACTCTCTTGTGACAAGAGATCTGATCGCAGATTCCACAGAAGCTATGGCAATGGCTCACCAGTTTGATGCCCTTGTAATGGTTCCGAACTGTGACAAAAACGTTCCGGGACTTCTGATGGCAGCAGCAAGGATCAATGTTCCTACTGTATTTGTCAGCGGCGGTCCGATGCTCGCGGGACATATCCATGGTCACAAAACAAGTCTTTCCAGTATGTTCGAGGCAGTTGGTTCCTATGCAGCAGGAAAAATTGACGAAAATGAACTTACAGAATTTGAAAATAAAACATGCCCGACCTGTGGATCATGTTCAGGTATGTATACAGCAAACTCCATGAACTGTCTTACGGAAGTACTTGGTATGGGACTTCGTGGAAATGGAACTATCCCGGCTGTATATTCAGAGCGTATCCGTCTTGCAAAACATGCAGGTATGCAGGTTATGGAAATGTATCGCAGAAATATCCGTCCGAGAGATATCATGACAAAAGAAGCAATTCTCAATGCTCTTACTGTTGATATGGCACTTGGATGTTCCACAAACAGTATGCTTCATCTGCCGGCAATTGCACATGAGATCGGAATGGATTTTGATATCAGTTTTGCAAATGAGATCAGCGAAAAAACTCCGAACCTCTGTCATCTGGCTCCTGCAGGTCCGACTTATATGGAAGATCTCAATGAGGCGGGCGGTGTATACGCTGTTATGAATGAACTGAACAAAAAAGGACTTCTCCATACAGAATGTATGACAGTAACAGGTAAGACAGTCGGTGAGAACATCAAAGACTGTGTAAACCTGAACCCTGAAGTTATCCGTCCACTGGATAATCCGTACAGCCAGACAGGCGGTCTTGCAGTTCTGAAGGGAAATCTTGCACCGGATGGAGGTGTGGTAAAACGCTCTGCAGTTGTCCCTGAAATGATGGTTCATGAAGGACCTGCAAGAGTATTTGAATGTGAAGAAGATGCTATTGCAGCAATCAAGGGCGGAAAGATTGTTGCAGGTGATGTTGTAGTCATTCGTTATGAAGGACCGAAAGGCGGCCCTGGAATGAGAGAAATGCTGAATCCTACTTCTGCGATTGCTGGTATGGGTCTTGGCTCATCTGTTGCTCTTATTACAGATGGACGTTTCAGCGGAGCTTCCAGAGGTGCTTCTATCGGACATGTTTCACCGGAAGCAGCTGTAGGAGGACCGATTGCCCTGGTAGAAGAAGGCGATATCATCAGTATTGATATTCCAAATCTGAAACTGGAAGTAAAAGTTTCTGATGAAGAAATGAAAGCAAGAAAAGAAAAATGGCAGCCTCGTGAACCAAAGGTAACCACAGGATATCTCGCAAGATATGCTGCAATGGTAACATCAGGAAACAGAGGGGCTATCCTTGAAGTACCAAAGGCAAAATAAGGAGGAACCTATCATGCAGCTTACAGGTGCAGAGATCATTATAGAGTGTCTGAAAGAGCAGGGCGTGGATACCGTTTTCGGCTATCCGGGCGGAGCGATTCTCAATGTCTATGATGCTCTTTATAAACACAGTGATGAAATCAACCATGTGCTGACTTCTCACGAACAGGGTGCGTCACATGCGGCTGACGGATATGCAAGGGCTACCGGAAAAGTCGGTGTATGTCTTGCAACCTCCGGACCGGGAGCAACAAACCTTGTAACAGGTATTGCAACTGCTTACATGGATTCCGTTCCTGTAGTAGCTATCACATGTAATGTAGGAAATGCACTCCTGGGAAGAGATTCTTTTCAGGAAGTAGATATTGCAGGTATTGTAATGCCTGTAACAAAACACAGTTATATTGTAAAAGATGTCACTAAACTGGCAGACACTCTCCGCAGTGCATTCTGTATAGCAAAAAGTGGTCGTCCGGGACCTGTCCTTGTAGATGTGACAAAAGATGTGACAGCAGCACCGTGTGAATATACACCACGTCGTCCTGCAACTATTAACCGCGAGACCGAGACAATTACAAAAGAAGATATCAGTCAGGCTGTTGAAATGATAAAAGCATCACAGAAACCTTTTATTTTTGTCGGAGGTGGTTGTGTAATTTCCGGAGCTTCCAGAGAAATTGCAGATCTTGCACATAGACTTCAGTCTCCGGTATGTGACAGTCTTATGGGAAAAGGCGCTTTTTCAGGAGAAGATCCCCTTTACACCGGAATGCTCGGTATGCACGGAACAAAGACTTCAGACCTTGGAGTTACCCAATGTGATCTTCTGATCGTACTTGGCTCAAGGTTCAGTGACCGTGTTACCGGAAATGCAAAAACTTTTGCGAAACAGGCGAAGATCCTTCAGATAGATGTTGATGCAGCTGAAATCAATAAGAATGTTCAGGTAGACGCTTCTGTTGTCGGAGATGTCAGAGAATGTCTCCGCAGAATTCTGGAACTTCTTCCAGAGAAAATGCCGCATCCTGAATGGATCGAACACATCCAGGAAATGAAAGCAAAATATCCGCTTAATTATGACCACAGTCAGCTGACAGGACCATATATTATTGAGAAGCTTTATGAGCTTACAAACGGTGAAGCGATCATTTCCACTGATGTTGGACAGCATCAGATGTGGGCAGCCCAGTATTATAAATACAAAGAACCAAGAACATTCCTGACATCAGGGGGTCTTGGAACTATGGGATACGGACTTGGTGCAGCAATCGGTGCCAAAATGGGCCGTCCGGACAAAATTGTTGTCAACATCGGAGGAGACGGCTGTTTCAGAATGAACATGAACGAGATCGCGACCGCTGTACGTTGTGGTAAACCTCTTGTACAGATTGTCATGAACAATCATGTACTTGGTATGGTTCGTCAGTGGCAGACCCTGTTTTATGGACAGAGATACTCACATACAGTTCTCAATGATGCAGTGGATTTTGTAAAAATTGCTGAGGGTATGGGAGCAAAAGCCATCCGCATTACAAAGATGGAAGAAGTTGAACCTGTGCTGAAGGAAGCACTTAACAGTGACGGACCTGTGGTACTTGACTGCTGGATCGATCAGGATCTCAGTGTATTCCCGATGGTGCCTGCAGGGGCTAATCTTGATGATGTTTTTGATGAGGAGGATATGAAGAACAATGAGCAGAGTGTATAATTTTTCTGCAGGACCGGCTGTATTGCCGGAGCCTGTGCTGAAAGAAGTAGCAGACGAGATGATGGATTACCAGGGCACAGGAATGTCAGTAATGGAAATGAGCCACAGAAGCCCTGAATTCCAGAAAATCATCGATGACGCAGAGCAGGATTTAAGAGATCTGATGAATATTCCTGACAACTACAAAGTACTTTTCCTTCAGGGAGGAGCATCACAGCAGTTTGCCATGATTCCTATGAACCTGATGAAAAACAAAGTAGCTGATTATATTGTTACCGGACAGTGGGCAAAGAAAGCTTACCTGGAAGCCCAGAAATACGGAAAGGTTAACAAGATCGCTTCTTCCGAGGATAAAACATTCTCTTACATTCCTGATTGTAGTGACCTTCCGATCAGCCCGGATGCAGACTATGTATACATCTGTGAGAACAATACAATCTACGGAACAAAATACAAAACACTTCCGAACACAAAAGGTAAAACACTGGTAGCAGATGTTTCTTCCTGCTTCCTTTCTGAGCCGGTTGATGTTACCAAATACGGCATCATCTACGGTGGTGTTCAGAAAAATATCGGACCTGCAGGCATGGTAATCGCAATTATCCGTGAGGATCTTATTACAGAAGATGTTCTTCCTGGTACACCAACCATGCTTACATACAAAACACACGCAGATGCAGGTTCTCTTTATAATACACCAAATGCATACTGCATCTATGTTTGCGGCAAAGTCTTCAAATGGCTGAAAGCTATGGGAGGACTTGAAGAAATGCAGAGAAGAAATATTGAGAAAGCAAAAATCCTCTACGATTATCTGGATCAGAGCAAACTGTTCAAAGGAACAGTAGAGCCTGCTTCCCGTTCTCTTATGAACGTACCTTTCGTAACAGGAGACAAAGACATGGATGCAAAATTCGTAAAAGAAGCAAAAGCAGCAGGTCTTGTAAACCTGAAAGGCCACAGAACAGTTGGAGGTATGCGTGCAAGTATCTATAATGCAATGCCTAAAGAAGGTGTTGAAGCACTTGTTGCATTCATGAAGAAATTCGAGGAGGAAAATGCATAATGTTCCAGTATAAATGCCTCAATCCAATCTCCCAGACAGGTCTTGGCCTGTTTGGAGATGAATACAAACAGACAGAAGAATTAAATGATGCAGATGCGATTCTTGTAAGAAGCGCAAAGATGCATGACATGGAACTTCCGGAAAATGTCAAAGTCATTGCACGTGCCGGCGCAGGTGTAAATAATATTCCGATCGACAAATGCGCAGATCAGGGTGTTGTTGTATTCAATACACCTGGAGCAAATGCAAATGGTGTTAAAGAACTTGTTCTTGCAGGTATGCTTCTGGCTTCCCGTGATATCGTAGGAGGTATTGAATGGGTTGCTCATGAAGAAGATAAAGAACACATCGACAAACTTGCTGAAAAACAGAAAAAACAGTTTGCAGGATGCGAGATCAGCGGTAAAAAACTTGGTATTATCGGACTTGGTGCCATTGGTGCAATGGTAGCAAACTCTGCTACACATCTGGGAATGGAAGTATACGGATATGACCCGTTCATTTCCATTGATGCTGCATGGAATCTTTCCAGAACAATCAAACACAGCAAATCACTGGATGAAATCTACAGCCAGTGTGATTATATCACTATTCATGTACCGCTCAGTGACAACACAAAGAAAATGATTGACAGAGAAGCTTTCACAAAGATGAAAGACGGAGTTGTTCTTCTGAACTTTGCAAGAGACCTTCTTGTTGACGAAGAAGCTCTTGTTGAAGCTCTCGACAACGGAAAAGTCAAAAAATATGTAACTGACTTTGCAAATCCACTTGTAGCAGGAAGACCTGGAATTCTTGTAACACCACATCTTGGTGCTTCTACAGAGGAATCCGAAGAAAACTGTGCAGTTATGGCGGTAAAAGAGGTAAGAGATTTCCTCGAAAACGGAAATATCAAAAACTCTGTCAACTTCCCGAACTGCGATATGGGAACATGTGTAGCAGTAGGCCGTATTACCATCTGCCACAAAAATATTCCGAACATGATCAGCCAGTTCACAAAGATCCTCGGAAGCGAAGGCCTGAACATTGCAGATATGACAAACAAGAGCCGTGGAAGCTATGCTTATACGATCATTGATCTTGAAAGTGCTGCATCAAAAGAAGCACTGGACGAGCTTAGGGCGATTGAAGGTGTATCCAAGGTTCGCGTAATTAAATAAAATGATATCAGGTTTTGTATAATTCTGAAAAAAATAAAATCCCGGACAGAAATGTTCGGGATTTTTGAAGTTTAAAAAACTATTTACGACTTTCGATAAATGTCAGCACATCTTCTCTGGAAGGCATTACACGAAGTGCGCCTTTGCGTGTGGTGATAAGTGATGCAGCTGCATTTGCAAAGGTGAGAAGTTCTTTCAGATTGTCAGCTGTAAGTTTCTCGAGGTCGTGATCAAGAACATAATTCAGTGCACTTGCGCAGAAAGTGTCACCTGCTCCTGTAGTTTCGATGGTATTTTCCTGAAGGAAAGGAGCTGCCTCCACGATCATATCCCTGTAATAGGCACGGCTGCCGTCTTTTCCCATTGTGATGAGAACAAGAGTGATATTGCTGTATTTTTCCATGATCATTGCAGCACCTTTGTCGTAATCTGTAGTACCGCACATAAATTCTACTTCATTATCAGAAATTTTCAGGATATCACATTTGCCCATTCCATATTCAATCTCAACTTTGGCGTCGTCCAGTGATTTCCAAAGCGGAGGGCGGAGATTCGGGTCAAAAGAAATAATACTTCCGGCTTCTTTTGCAACGTCAATGGCATGTCTTGTCGCTTCGCGTACACCTTCATGAGTGGAAGAAAGAGTTCCAAAATGAAAGATACGAGATGCACGGATCAAATCTTCTGATACTTCATCTTTGGTAAGCATCATGTCAGCACCAGGGTCACGGTAAAAAGAGAAATCTCTGTCTCCATCCGGATATGTATGAACGAATGCCAGAGTAGTGTGATAAACGGGATCCATGATAAGATTGCGTGTATCAATACCGACTTCTTCTACCGCATTTTTCAGCTGTGTACCGAACATATCTTTACCGACTTTGCCGATGAAAGCTGTTTTTTTGTTCAGTTTTTCAAGCATGGCAAGCACATTACAGGGAGCTCCACCCGGATTCGCCTCCATTAGAGGATTTCCCTGAGAACTGGTACCGTTTTCAGTAAAGTCGATAAGCAGTTCACCAAGAGCGGTTACATCAAATAACTTGTTTTCCATGTTAAATAAACCTCCTGAGTAAAAATATGAATAAAACACTGCTTTAAATTTATATCAGACAGATGCTTTTGTCAAACAAATTTGAGTATATTCTTTATTTTTAGGATAAAAAATGATAAACTGATTACAAAACCTACTGTTGTTGGAGACAATAGCAGTTTACCAGAGATTGGAGGCTGATAATATGAGCAGCAAAGCGTATGAATATATGGACTGGCCCGGAATTGAGGCAGTTGTTTACGGAGAAGAAGCATCACCGAAAGATGTTATGGCACCGAAGCTGACAAAAGATGGTGTACTGATACAGGGATTTTTTCCAGAGGCAGAGAAAGCTGAAGTACTTATCGGGACTAAAAAATATCCCATGGAGCAGGAAGATGAGGCGGGATATTTTGCAGCAATGATCCCCGGAAGAAAAATCCCGTCTTATCGGTTTGTCATAACAAAGAGCGGTAAAACAACAGAGCAGGAAGATGCTTATGCTTTCCCGGGGCAGATCACCGAAGAGGAAGAAAAAGCCTTCTGCGCAGGTGTTTATTATCATGCGTATGAGAAACTTGGCGCACATGCTACAGAGATAAACGGAGTAAAAGGAACTTCCTTTGCAGTATGGGCTCCGAATGCAGTTCAGGTAAGCATAGTCGGTGATTTTAATGACTGGGACGGAAGGCGTCATCCAATGCACAGAATGCCTATGTCCGGAATTTTTGAACTTTTTGTTCCGGGCGCAGCGCCGGGAGATCTCTATAAATACCAGATAAAGATTAAAGGCGGTGCAGTGCTGATGAAGACCGATCCGTATGGAAACTGTACTGAGATGCCGCCGGCAACAGCTTCTGTTATCACAGAGCCGTCTGCTTATTCATGGGAAGATTCTGACTGGATGAAAAACCGTGTTAAATTTAAGAGCCGCAAAGAACCTGTATCCATTTATGAGACATCTCTGAAAGACTGGGATACTCCGGAAGAGCTTGCTGATTTTGCAAAGAAACTGAATTATACTCATGTGGAACTTCATCCTGTCATGGAATATCTCAATGAAGAAGACGGGGAGTATGGTACATTTGCATATTATGCAGTTACCAGAAGATTTGGAAAGGCAGATAAGCTGAAAACTCTGATCAACGAACTTCACAAAAATGGAACAGGCGTGATTCTTGACTGGACACCGGCACATTTCCCGCGTCATGAAGAAAGCCTGGAGAAATTTGACGGAACACCACTTTATGAAAACCCGGATCCGTCTATGGCAATTCACCCGATCTGGGGAACTTACCTTTACAATTATGACAGTCCCATGGTCCGGGATTTCCTTCTTGCAAATGCTTTTTACTGGCTTGAGGAATTCCATTTTGATGGACTGAGACTTGACGACGTGGACTCCATGCTTTATCTGGATTATGGCAGGGAATATGGTCAGTGGAAACCGAATATTTATGGAACTAATGAAAATCTTGCAGCAGTGGAATTTCTGAAACATCTCACTTCCATAGTGAATAAAAAAGTTCCAGGTGCTATTCTGATCGCACAGGAGGATGGTCTCTGGCCGGAACTTACTGATTCTGTTGAAAATGATCATGTGGGATTTGATTACAAATGGAATAATAACTGGACAGAAGATTTTGTGGCATATCTTTCCAAAGATCCGATTGAACGACAGTATGTGCACGATCAGCTGACACTTTCCATGCTGTATGCATATTGTGAACATTATGTGCTGACGCTTGGCTGCCGTGATGTGGGTAATGTAGAAGAATTTATGAAGAAACTTCCTGGAGACGAGGCGCAGAAACTGGCGCAGATCAGAGCTGCCTATGCTTACATGATGGTTCATCCCGGGGCAAAGATGATGGCGCCTGGCAAAGAACTTCCCGAGAGTCTGGTAGGATTTATTCATGACCTTAATGAAATGTATCGTACACACCCGGCATTGTCCAGAATGGACGATGATTATGATGGCTTTGAGTGGATTCAGCTTATGAAATATGAAGAGAATGTGCTGACTTTTCTTCGTAAGACCGAGAAGCCGGAGGAAACTCTTCTTGTGATCTGTAATTTTGCGGCTGTTCCGTATATGGATTATCAGGTGGGTGTTCCGTTCTACGGCAAATATAAGGAAATCTTTAATACAGACCGTAAAGAATATGGCGGTGAGGGAGTTGTCAATCCGAGAGCAAAGACCAGCAGACAGGAAGAATGTGATGAGAGAGAATTCTCTGTTAAATTCAAAATCCCGGCTCTTGGTGTGGCTGTATTTTCCTGCACACCAGTCAAAAAGAGAGAGGCAGCTGCTTCTCCTGTGAAGAAAAAACCGTCAAAAACAACGACAAAGAAACCGAGAGTTTCTACTGCAAAGAAAAAAGCGGCTGCCAGACCGGCAGCAAAGAAGGCTGTCTGACCAGATTGTTGTTTAGCGCAGCGGCATTAGAAGAATTTGTTTGAATTTTATAATTATTCTTGATTTTTCATAAAAATCTAGTATAATATACTTGTGCTGTAAGCGCAGGCTGAAATAGCTCAGTTGGTAGAGCACTTCACTCGTAATGAAGGGGTCGTGGGTTCGAGTCCCATTTTCAGCTTTAAAGTCTCTGAATTGTTCAGAGACTTTTTTTATAATATATACAACAGGAGATGAAGCCAGTGGATGATACAGAACAAAGAATCATTCAGCTGATAGATGCAAACAGGGAAAAAATCATTTCTTTTGCTGAAGATATTCAGGCACATCCGGAGCCTGGATATGAAGAAACAAGAACAGCTGCAAAAACAGCAGATTTTTTGAGATATCTCGGATATAAAGTGACAGAGGGACTTGCCCTGACAGGTGTAAGCGGTGAAGCCGATATGAATCCGGAAACCCGCACAGAGAAAAAATCCGCATCAGAGTTCGCTCCAAAAACCGGATCCAATATCACGGTAATCGGAGAGATGGATGCTATAGGCTGCCGCACGCATCCAAAAGCAGATCCGACTACAGGAGTGGCACATGCCTGTGGACATCATGCACAGATGGCTGCCATGATAGGTACTGCCATAGCTATGGCAGATCCTGCAGTACGTGAAAAAATGTCAGGTTCACTTACTTTTATGGCAGTTCCGGCAGAAGAATATATAGATGCTGACAAGAGACTTCGTCTGAAAGAGAAGGGAATCCAGTTCTGCTGTGGCAAAAGTGAGCTTATCCGGACGGGTGCTTTTGACAAAACAGATATCGCAATGACGACACATGTGCATATGGTACCTGTAGAAGAAGATTTTTATCTGGGAAATCCTGCCTGCAACGGATATACTGCAGAACGAGTTACCGTAAGAGGAAAAGCAGCCCATGGAGCCATAGACCCATGGAATGGAGTCAATGCCCTGAGCATCACTACCAGCGCCATTAATATGATGGGAATGATGCGGGAGACTTTCCGGGAAGAAGATCATGTCCGTCTTCATAATGTGATCCGTAAGGCTGGAGATGTGATCAACAGCGTTCCCGATGAAGCAGTTGTAGAAACGAAGGTACGTGCAGCTTCACTGGATAAAATAAAAGAAATCATGGATATGATGAACCGTGCTTATGATGGAGCGGCCTATGCGTTTGGCGGCAAAATTGAGAGGGAAGTTCTTCAGGGCTACATGCCGATCATTCCAAGAAAGGCAGACGATGTGCTGACAGAAGCAGCAGAGGAACTTGAACTGGATTATCGAATGGTAAAAGACGGCGACTTTAACAATGCATGTACAGATGTGGGAGACTTGAGTCATCTGCTTCCGGTTGTCAATTTTACCTTCAGAGGATTTGAGGGAAAACTTCATGGTACGGATTTCAGAATCACAGATCCGGAGAAAGCTTATATTCTTCCGGCGAAGCTGACTGCACTGACTCTATATAAACTTCTGAAAGATAATGGTAGAAAAGCTGAAGAAATTACAAGTAATTTTAAACCATATTTCAGTAAAGATGAATATATACAATATGTGCAGAATCAGTTATAATACTAACACATTAATACAGTAGGAATAATGGAGAAAGACGGAATCTCCATATAAATAAAATCAAAACATCAGGAGGTCAGACAGAAGACAGAATGGCAGAAGTATGTTTGGAATTAAATAATATCACGAAATCATTTACAAAAGAGGAATCTGTTCTGAAGGGAATCAGCCTCACCATCGACAAGGGCGAATTTATTACACTTCTTGGATCTTCAGGCTGTGGCAAGACAACCACACTACGTATTGTAGCAGGACTTGAGATGCCTGATTCAGGAAAAGTATTTCTGGAGGGAAAAGACGTAACAGAACTGGCCCCTGAGGAAAGAGATGTGAACACAGTTTTTCAGAATTACGCATTGTTTCCGCATATGAATGTAGCAGACAATATTGGATACGGTCTGAAACTGAAAAAAATCCCCAAAGCTGAGATACGTAAAAAAGTTACGGAAATGCTTGAACTGGTGCAGCTTCCGGGATTTGAAAAAAGAAAACCGTCCGAACTTTCAGGAGGTCAGAAACAGCGAGTTGCGATTGCCAGATCTTTGGTAAACAATCCAAGAGTCCTTCTCCTTGATGAACCTCTTGGGGCACTGGATCTTCAGCTTCGTCGCGCCATGCAGATCGAACTTAAGAAACTTCAGAAAAAACTAGGAATCACCTTTATTTATATTACTCATGACCAGGAAGAAGCAATCAACATGTCAGACAGGATTGCGGTTATGAATAATGGTAAATTTGAACAGATAGGAACACCGGATGAGATATATAATCATCCGAAAACGAGTTATGTGGCAACTTTTGTCGGAAACTCAAATATTCTGAAGGGTACTGCAGAAAGCTCCAAAGAAAACATTGTAAATATCAAAGTTTCGGGCGGCACAGTTCCGGTATTCAATGACGGACCTACAGTAAAAGGAGGGGAAAGTGTGACACTTGCAGTAAGAAGTGAAAACATTCATCTGGACGAGACAGGAACGAAAGGAATTCCGGCAGAAGTAGTTGAGAAAAGTTTTGCAGGCGGTATGCTTCGTGTCGTTCTGAAGCTTCAGGATGATACTGAGATTATTGCAAGCCGCTACGGAATTGATGCGGGGGTACAGCCAGGTCAGAAAGTCAGCTGCTCTTTTGCAGCAGAAGATGCAGTTCTGGTGGACAGGGAGGTGCCTAATGCGTAAGCAGAGATCCGGCTCTGTCTGGATGATACTGCCCTTATATATTTTTACACTGGTTTTTGTTGCAGGCCCACTTATCTATATGTTTGCGATAAGCTTTGCAAAACCAAGGGCAGGTCACGGAGTAGAGTGGATCTTTACACTGGAAAACTACAGGAAAATCCTGGATCCCGTATATATGAATACTTTTGCAGGATCTTTTCAGCTGGCAGTAACAAGTACACTGATCATCTGTCTGATTGGTTATCCATTTGGATATTTTATGGCAAAACTTTCCGAAAAATGGAAAAAACGTGCCATGATTTTTCTGATGCTGCCGTTCTGGGTAAATTCCCTGATTCGTCTTTATGGCTGGATGATTATTCTCCAGACGAAAGGTCTTCTGAATCACGTGCTGAAAAGTCTTGGGATTATTGAAAAACCTCTGAGGATCCTGTACAGTTACCCTGCGATCGTTGTCGGCATGATTTATGTGCTTTTGCCATTTATGATTCTTTCCGTATATTCAAGTGCGGAAAAACTGGACTGGTCACTGGTGGAAGCTGCAAGAGATCTGGGAGCAAGCCCATTTAAGGCATTCTGGACAGTATCATTTAAACTGACTCTGCCTGGACTTCTTTCAGGAGTGATTCTAACATTCATTCCTTCTATGGGGCTTTTCTTTATAGCAGACATTCTTGGAGGAAATAAGATCGTACTTGTGGGAAGCCTTATCCAGGAGCAGATGACAAGGGTCAATAACTGGCCGTTTGCAGCTGCGCTTGCGGTGGTGCTTATGATACTTACGACACTAATGATCCTTCTTTATCGCAGGATCACAAATGCAAAAGAATTGGAGGGTGTGGGATGAAAAAGAATTCAAAACTCTCCGGGTTTTACCTTGGACTTATTTTTGTACTGATGTATCTGCCCATAGCGGTTGTCATTGTATTTTCTTTTAATGAATCAAAACTTCCGGTAAGGTTTACTGGATTTTCCCTGAAATGGTATCAGGAGCTGATCCATGATGATGCCATCCTGGAAGCACTTGGAAACAGTCTTTTCCTTGGAGTGGTCAGCTGTCTGGTTTCGGCTGTGATCGGAACCCTTGGAGCAGTAGGACTCTCAAGGATCCACTGGAAGACAAAAGGAATTCTTGAATATATTTCCATTATGCCGCTGATGATCCCGGAGATTATTCTTGGTATGGTACTGATGGCCTTTTTCTATATGATGAATCTGCCTTTCGGCATGCTGACACTTCTCATCGGGCATACCGTTTTCTGTGTACCGTATATTCTCATGGAGGTGAAGGCAAGGCTGGCGGGAATGGATCCGTCTCTTGAAGAAGCTGCAAGAGATCTTGGGGCAAGACCGATTCGTGCATTCTGGGACATTACACTTCCGCTTATCATGCCGGCAGTACTTTCCGGATCACTCCTTGCGTTTGCGATGTCCATGGATGATGTGGTAATAAGTATCTTTATTAACGGACCACGGCTTTCCACACTGCCGATCAAAGTTTATACACAGCTGAAGACAGGAGTTACACCGGAGATCAATGCTCTCTGTACGATCATGCTTGCAGTGACCATATTGATTCTTCTGGTGTACAATCTGATAAAACACTTTTCAACAGAACGAAAGTAAGATATACTAAATATGATATGAATGCTTGAAGAGAGCGTTTAATATAAGGAGGACAAATATTATGAAAAAATTAGTGGTATGTGCTCTGTGCGCAGCAATGGTTGTACCTGCAATGGCAGTATCTGTCAGTGCAGATTCCAAAGAACTTGTACTCTACACATGGGAAAACATGTTCCCTCAGGAAGTTCTGGATGGATTTGAAGAAGAAACAGGAATCAAGGTTGTTTATTCTAATTTTGATACTGATGAAACAATGCTTGAAAAACTTTCCATGGCTAAAGGCGGAGATTATGATGTGGTTGTTGCAGATGACTATATCATTCAGACTGCTATTGAAGAAGGCCTTGTAGAGAAACTTGACAAATCCAAGCTTTCAGGCTGGGACAATATCAATCCTCTTTATCAGGGACAGTTCTATGATCCGAATGACGAATACACTACACCTTACGGTGCCGGAATTCCGCTGATCGTTTATGATCCGGATATGGTTGATATTGATATCAAAGGATATAATGACCTCTGGGATCCATCTCTGGAAGACAGTATTGCACTGACAGCCAATTACCGTGTGATCAATGGAATCACAAACCTTGCACTTGGTCAGGACTTCAACGATCAGAACGTGGACGATATTAAGAAAACAGGAGAAAAACTTCTGGAACTTGCTCCGAATGTACGTCTGATCCAGGATGACAATACACAGGATTCACTGCTTAACGGAGAGGCAAGCGTTGCTTTCCTTTATACTTCACAGGTAACAACTGCACTTCAGGAAAATCCGGATCTTAAAGTGGTATATCCGGAAGAAGGACTTGGTTTTGGTGTTATGGGAATGTTCATTCCGAGCCAGGCACCTGACAAAGACGAAGCATACCAGTTTGTGGATTATATTCTTCAGCCGGAGAACGCAGCCAAATGTTTTGATTACATCGGATATTATTGTACAAACAAAGCAGCAGATTCCCTTCTTGAAAATCAGGATCTTGTAGTTCCTGATACAGTAACAGAAGGTTCAGCTGTCGAAAACGTCAGTGCAGAGGCAGAGGAACAGTACAATAAAAACTGGACGGAATTTAAAGCTGCCTGCGACTGATACTGACAGGGGGTAGACAAGATGGAAATTTATAAAGGTGTATCCACCTTTTCAGGAATAGCCATCGGAAAAATTCTGTATTACAGCAGAGGAGAATATCAGATACGACAGTGTCTGGTAAGTAACATTAAGAAAGAAATTGCTGATTTTCAGGTGGCACGGAAGCAGGCAATCAGGAAACTCAATGAACTTTATGAAGCCAACCGTATGCTGAATGAAAATGAGGCAAAAAATTTTTTAAGACAGGCAAAGCTCCTGGAAACAGGAAGTTTTCAGAATGCGATCGTGAGCAGCATTACAAATGAGAAGGTCAATGCTGCATATGCGGTCATGACTAATCGTGATGAACTTGTTGATACGTTCCGTAATCTGCAGGAGCCGGTGATCCGTAAGCGCATTTCTGATATACAGGAAATATCAGCACGGTTGATACAGATCCTTGGCGGAGCGTCTCTGCGTATCAATCTTGGAGAAGAACCGGTAATTCTTGTTGCGGAATCACTTTCTCCAACAGAGATCATGGAGATGGACAAGGACAAACTTCTTGCGGTGGTCATGCATCACGGATCTACAGTCTCACATGCATCAATCATGACGAAGACAATGGAGATTCCAACAATTGTAGATATCCCCGTTGATGATGAGTGGGATGGAATGACTGCAATCGTAGATGGATATACAGGAACACTTTATCTGAATCCTGATAATGAAATCCGTAAGGAATACCAGATTCGTCTTGAGGCAGACAGAAAAGAAAAGGAAGAGCTTCTGAAACTCAAGAATCAGAAGGATGTTACAGCTGATGGTCATAATGTTGGACTCTATGCAAATATCGGTAATATGAATGATCTTAGCAGTGTGTCATTTTATGGTGCTTCCGGCATCGGTCTTCTCAGAAGCGAATTCCAGTATCTCGGCAGGGAAAACTATCCGCGTGAGAACGAACTGTACCATGCATATAAGATGCTTGCCGAAACAATGGGTGATCGATTGGCGGTGATCCGTACCGCAGATCTAGGGGCTGATAAACAGGCTTCTTATCTGAATATTCCGGAAGAGACGAATCCAATCATGGGCAACCGTGGTATCCGACTTTGTCTTGACCGGCAGAAAATGTTCAGGGCACAGCTACGTGCCATTTACCGGGCAAGCGCTTATGGTAATCTTGCTATCATGTATCCGATGATTGATTCTGAAGAAGAAATGGATGAGATCGAAAAACTGACAGAGGAAGTCAAGGCTGGTTTGAGGGAAAAGGAAATTCCGTTCAAAGACATCATGACAAGTATTATGATTGAAACACCTGCTGCTGTAATGATCAGCCAGGAACTTGCGAAAAGAGTGGATTTTCTGAGTATAGGAACAAATGACCTGACTCAGTATACCCTGGCAATGGATCGTCAGAATTCGCTTCTCAAGGATAAATATAACGATCACCATCCGGCAGTACTGCGTATGATCCAGATGGTTGTAGAGGCCGGACATCAGGAAGGAAAAAAAGTAGGTATCTGTGGTGAAATTGCAGCAGACACAGATCTTACAGAAATTTTCCTGAAAATGGGTGTCGATTTTCTTTCTGTAGTGCCTGCGTGCATACTTCCTGTACGCAAAGCCATAAGAGAAACAAATCTGGGCACCATAGAGGATTAATATGAAAAAAAGCAAAGTCATTCTTCTTCCCTGTAATTCTTACAGGGAAGAAATTGTTTATAACAGCCTGAAAAAAGGGTTGGAACTTCTTGGAGGAATTCAGTCTCTTGTTGATAAAGAAGAAGCTATTCTTCTGAAACCGAATCTTCTGAAAAAAGCAGAAGTTGACAGAGCTGTGATTACTCATCCGGCAGTTGTGGGTATGTTTGCACGAATCCTCAGGGAAGAAGGTTATAAAGATATTATACTTGCTGATTCCTGTGGAAACGGCAGTACATCAAAAGTCATTCATGGAACCGGAATGGATACCTATCTTGAAGAACTGAACATACCGGCAGTTGATTATTCCAAAGGTACAAAAGTAGAATATCCGGAGGGTATCCAGGCAAAAGAATTTATTATTCCGGAGGAACTGCTGGAAAGAGACTGTGTGATTTCCATATGTAAAATGAAAACACATGCTCTGGAACGCATTACAGGAGCAGTCAAAAACAGTTATGGTTTTATTTATGGATTTCATAAGGCGAAAGGACATACACATTATCCCAGTGCAGACAGTTTTGCAAGAATGCTGGTAGATCTGAACCAGTATGTGAAGCCAAGACTTTATATTATGGACGGGATTGTAGCCATGGAAGGCAATGGGCCTGGATCTGGAGAACCGGTTCCTATGAATGTGATGCTGATGTCAGAGGATCCTGTGGCACTGGACAGTGTATTCTGCCGCCTGATTCATCTGAAACCGCAGCTTGTTCCGACAAATTACCACGGAGAAAAAATGGGACTTGGAACCTGGTCAGAAGAGCAGATCGAACTTGTGACGCCTGAGGGCGAAATAACGCTGAATGATGCAGTTGCCCAGTTTGGAAATCCGTATTTTGACGTAGATCGTAAGGTGATCCGTCATGGAGGCTGGGAACGTCTGGCAAAAGCCCTGAATATTTTTCAGAAGAAACCATATATTGACGAAAATAAATGTGTCTGTTGTGGAATCTGCGTCAACAGCTGTCCGGTGCCGGACAAAGCGGTCAATTTCCGCAGGGGTCGTAAAAATCCTCCCTCCTATGACTACAAAAAATGTATCCGCTGTTTCTGCTGTCAGGAAATGTGCCCTGAGAAAGCAATCAGGGTAAAATAAAACGAAACAAAATAAGAAAGAGAACTGTCTCTGGTCTGATTTGTACTGACCTGGAACAGTTCTCTTTTTGTATACGCTCATTAGCGCACGTTTCTAGCAGATTGTGTCGTGAAGTGCTTTAATGAATGCGGGAGTAGTTCCACAGCATCCCCCCACAACAGATGCACCGTTGTCAATGAGGACTTTCATATAAGATGCAAATTCGTCAGCTTTCATACTGTATACTGCCTGACCGTTTTCGTTGATAGTCGGCATACCTGCATTTGGTTTCGCAATTACAGGGATAGAAACATTTTTTTTGATATTTCTTACTACAGACACAAGCTGGTCCGGACCTACAGAACAGTTGATACCTACTGCATCAGCTCCGGCTGCTTCCAGTGAAACAGCAGCCTCAACAGCATTTCCACCGCTGAAAATACTTCCGTCTGCCTCTACAGTCATGGTACACATGACTGGAAGATCACATACAGAAGATGCGGCATCTACAGCTGCAAGAGTTTCTTCGATATTGATCATTGTTTCAGCGGCAATCAGATCAATTCCCGCATCAGCCAGCAGGCGGATCTGCTCCTGGTACATTTTGAATGCGTCATCATAGGTGTAATCCCCGTCAGAAGTAATAAATGAACCCGAAGTTGTGATGTCTCCGGCTACATAAACACCGTTTCCTGCAAGCTCTTTCGAGTAACCAACAAGTGTACGGTTGATCTCCTCAATATGGTCAGCGAGATCGTGTTTCATAAGGTTTATACGGTTTCCACCAAAAGTGGGCGCGTAGATTACCTGCGATCCGGCCTGTATATAGGATTTCTGAAGGTCCTGAATAACGTCCTTATGTTCAATAACCCATGTCTCTGTGCAGATTCCTCTGGGCATTCCGCTGGCCATAAGGTTAGATCCTGTGGCACCGTCCAGAAGAAGGATATTTTCGGTAAGTTTACGAAATTCTTCTTTTGTCATATCAGTATGTTGCCTCCTTGATGAAAATATATAATATAGCTTTATAAGCTCCGCGTTCTGAAAAATGCTTATGACTTTCCTATTATAGCATGATGATGACACCATAGCAATGAACATATTTTACCAGGTTGCTGTGAACGGAGTGAACAGTAACAAGCGGAGAAGAAACTATGAAAGTATTTCAGGGAGATCGATGAGAAACTGTCAATTGCAGAATATTCATCAGGAGAGGAACTTCTGGCAGATATAGAAGAGGACTCTATTGTTGATGCAGAAGATGGATCTTTCTGGTAAAAGCGAATAATTGCGACAATATAATTCTTTAAAGAAAACCGGTCTCCGACAGTTGCAGGTGGTGCATATGCTAAAATTGTGCAAAGCCTATTGTAATTGACACGTTTTTATGATACAAAAGTATGGTTACTGTAAATATTTTTCTAATGAAAAAGAGGGGATTTTTTTAGGGAGGAATAGCCAATGAGCAATAAGCTGATCGATCTGATCGACATTTCCAAATCCTACGGGATGCAGACAGTTCTGGATGAACTGAATCTTTATATCAGGGAGAATGAATTCCTGACTCTGCTGGGACCAAGTGGATGTGGAAAAACAACTACACTTCGTATAATTGGAGGATTTGAGACACCTGATAAAGGCCGTGTGATTTTTGACGGACAGGATATCACGGATCTTCCGCCTAATAAGCGTCAGCTGAATACCGTATTTCAGAAGTATGCGTTGTTTACGCATATGAATATTGCGGATAATATTGCCTTTGGATTAAAAATTAAAAATAAAAGCAAACAATATATATATGACAAAATCAAATATGCTCTGAAACTTGTTAATCTTGACGGCTTTGAGAAACGTATGCCCGATTCCTTAAGTGGCGGTCAGCAGCAGCGTATTGCCATAGCAAGGGCCATTGTAAATGAGCCTAAGGTGCTTCTGCTGGACGAGCCTCTTGGTGCACTTGACCTGAAATTACGCCAGGATATGCAGTATGAGCTTATCAGGCTGAAAAATGAATTGGGTATTACCTTTATTTATGTTACTCATGACCAGGAAGAAGCACTTACCATGTCAGATACTATTGTAGTTATGAATCAGGGATATATCCAGCAGATCGGTACACCTGAAAAAATCTACAATGAGCCTGAAAATGCTTTTGTTGCTGATTTTATCGGTGAGAGTAATATCATTTCCGCTACTATGGTAGAAGACCGGATGGTTAAGATCCTGGGTGTTAATTTCCCGTGTGTGGATGAAGGATTCGGCCAGAACAAACCGGTGGATGTTGTGATCCGGCCGGAAGATATTGATCTGCTGAAGCCTGGTGAAGGAAGTATTGACGGTGTAGTTACGCATCTAATTTTCAAAGGCGTCCATTATGAAATGGAAGTTATGGCAAACAATTATGAATGGCTGGTGCACAGCACAGACATGTTCCCTGTAGGATCGGAGGTCAGTATTCATGTGGATCCTTTTGATATCCAGATCATGAACAAACCGGAATCTGAAGATGAGGAGGCGGTTAATGTTGAAGAATAAACGTTTACTGGCCGGCCCATACCTCTTCTGGTCAGTATCCTTTGTGGTGATTCCACTCCTGGTTATCGTTTATTATGCGTTTACCAGTGATGAAGGAAGTTTTACATTTTCCAACCTGGCACAGATCACCACACCGGAAAATCTCAAGGCACTTGGAATGTCAATTCTTCTTTCATTCCTGAGTACCGTTATCTGTCTGGTTCTTGCATATCCGCTGGCTATGATTCTGAGCCAGAAGCAGGTAAGCCAGACAAGTTTCATTGTTCTGATCTTTATTTTGCCGATGTGGATGAATTTTCTGCTCCGTACACTGGCATGGCAGACACTGTTGGAAAAAAACGGTGTCATTAACAGCGTTTTGAGTTTTCTCCATCTGCCTGCGCTTGAGATCATCAATACACCTTATGCGATCATTCTCGGTATGGTGTATAATTTCCTGCCGTTTATGGTACTGCCGATCTACAACGTTCTGATCAAGATTGACAATAATGTTATCAATGCAGCGCGCGATCTGGGAGCAAATCCCGTACAGACATTCTGCAAAGTCGTTTTTCCTTTAAGTATTCCGGGAGTGATCAGTGGAATTACAATGGTCTTTGTACCTGCACTGACAACTTTTGTTATTTCGGATCTCCTTGGAGGCGGCAAGATTCTTCTGATTGGTAATGTGATCGAGCAGTCTTTCAAGCAGAACAGCAACTGGCATGTGGGAAGCGGGCTTTCCCTTGTGCTGATGGTATTTATCATCGCAAGTATGGCTATGGTGGCAAAATATGACAAAGAAGAAGGAGGGTCAGCATTTTGATAAAAAAATATTTACAGAAGATATATCTGGCCCTTATTTTTATAATCCTTTATGCACCGATCGTTACACTGATCGTACTGTCTTTTAACCAGTCAAAGACGCGGGCAAAGTGGGGCGGATTTACTCTGAAATGGTACAGGGAACTTCTGAAAAATGAGCAGATCATGAGTGCTTTTTATACAACACTTATCATTGCCTTTGTTTCAGCAGCAGTTGCAACCGTTATAGGAACAGCAGCAGCGATTGCAATCCAGAGTATGAAACAGAAGTGGAAAACACTTTATATGGGTCTTACAAACATTCCCATGATGAATGCAGAAATCGTAATGGGTGTTTCCCTGATGCTTCTCTTTATTGCATTTCATATGACACTTGGTTTCGGCACGATCCTTATCGCCCATATTACGTTTAATATTCCTTATGTGATCTTAAGTGTGGCACCCAAGCTGAAACAGACGAACCGTTATACATATGAGGCAGCCCTTGACCTGGGTGCATCACCTCTGAAAGCTTTTTTCAAGGTTGTTTTCCCGGATATCGTGCCTGGTGTTCTTTCCGGATTTATGCTGGCTTTTACAATGTCTCTGGATGATTTTGTTATCACACATTTCACGAAGGGACCGGGAATCGATACGTTGTCCACGAAGATTTATACAGAAGTACGTAAGGGTATCAAACCTGAGATTTACGCACTTTCAACGATTATGTTTGTGACAGTGCTTGTCCTTCTTCTGCTGATCAATTATTCACCGAAAGAAACAGAAGAGGTGAATGTAAAGAAAAAAGTACGCAGGCCTTCCAGAGTAAAAAATATCGTGATCCGTAGAGTGATTCCGGCAGCCATCTGTATTCTGTTTATCGGCGGTGGATTTTATTATGCAGAAAAGAGTGACATGCTTAACAAAGAAAAAGTTGTAGTTTATAACTGGGGTGAGTATATTGATCCTGAAGTTCTGACAATGTTCGAAAAAGAAACAGGGATTGATGTTGTCTATGAGGAATTTGAGACAAACGAGATTCTTTATCCTAAGGTAAGCTCCGGTGCTATTGCCTACGATGTAGTCTGCCCGAGTGACTATATGATTCAGAGAATGATCGAGAATGACCTGTTGACTGAGATTAACTTTGATAATATTCCCAATATCAAAAACATTGGACAGCAGTATATGGATCAGTCCCGGCAGTTTGATCCGGAAAATAAATATTCCGTACCGTACTGCTGGGGAACCGTGGGTATTCTTTATAATAAGACCATGGTAGATGAACCGGTAGACAGCTGGTCCATTCTCTGGGATCCGAAATACAAAGATAATATTCTTATGCAGGATTCCGTACGTGATGCTTTTGGCGTCACACTTAAATACCTGGGTTATTCACTGAATTCCACAGATCTTGATGAACTGAATGAGGCCAAAAATCTTCTGATCGAGCAGAAGCCTCTTGTTCAGGCATATGTTATTGATCAGGTTCGTGATAAGATGATCGGAAATGAGGCAGCGCTTGGTGTTATTTATTCCGGTGAGGCAATTTACACACAGAAAGAAAATCCGAATCTTGAATATGTGATTCCGAAGGAAGGTTCCAATATATGGATCGACTCCTGGGTTATTCCAAAGAATGCGGAGCATAAGGAAAATGCAGAGAAATTTATTAACTTTCTGTGCAGACCGGATATTGCACTGATGAATTTTGAGTATATCACTTATTCTACACCGAATGAAACTGCAAGAGCACTGATTGAAGATGATGATATCAGAAACAGTGAGATCGCATTCCCGGATCTTTCACAGTATGATAATCTGGAGACCTTCCAGTATCTTGGTACAGAAGCAGATCAGGTATATGGAGATCTCTGGAATAAAGTAAAATCTTCATGATAATTGAATGCTGTAAATAAAATGATAGTAAAAATTCAATAAAATGAAAAATTTCCCCCAAGTTGTGTATCTGTGTATATACTATACTCAACCTGGGGGTTTTTAGGAGAATGATTTTATATGAAAACAGAGAAAATTTCAAATTATCAGAAACTTTGCGGGGAGTGGGCGGAGAAGTTTCTTCTTATGGACAAAGAAGAGCTTATGAAGAGACTGCCTGAATTAAAAAGAGAGAAAGACTATATGACGATCTGGCACTTTGGGGTGAAATTCGGTGTCAGCGAAAAAGACGGAAGTATTATCTGCATGAGTGAGGAACGGGAACCGGAGGTTACAGAAATGCTCAATATTTATACACTTCTGGGATACGTGAAATCAGATGCTTTTTTTATGAACAAATGGGTGCCTTTTGCAGATCTGCGTGGCGCAAGGCCGTTTGGACCTGCGTATAAGATTGGTGTGACAGATGTATTTGCTGCAACTTTTTCAGACCATGAGGAAGAACTGAGAGAGGCTTTTGAGAAGCTGAATGGAAAAGTTCTCCCACAGGGCGACGTGGGGTACGAAATTCAGGCGTTTAACTGTGTACCCATGCGGTTCTATTTCTGGGATAGAGATGAAGAGTTTGAGGCACAGAGTAATATTCTCTTTGATTACAGCGCGACAGATTTCAATCATGTGGAAAGCGCTGTTTCCACAGCAGAAATGGGAGTGAGACGTCTGGCAGAGCTGGCGGGACTTCCGCTTAAAGGGAAATCTTTCGGAATGCAGTAAGCAGGAATGCTTAAAAAGAACAGTTGTCCTCACAGAATATCTTTGATATACTGAAATTAACAATATATGTCAGCAATGACAGAAAACATGACGTTTATGACAGTAAAAGGGTTGGAATACTTATATGAAAGAACCGGAATTAAAAAATCTTCAGTCCAAACTGGATGATCTGGAACTCGTACTGCATCAGATGGTACTGATAGACAGAGCAATAGATATTGAAGAGCTGAACAGCGCACTGCAGCTTTTGCTGGAATCCATAGGTGATTATACGAGGGCTGACAGGGTATACACTTTTGAATATTCAAAGGAAACCGGGATATATCGAAACTCAAATGAATGGTGCGCAGACGGAGTGGTTTCACAGATTGATAATCTGCAGTCTGTTTCTGACAGTGAAATGCCATACTGGCATGACAAGTTTCTCGTGGGCGACAGTGTTGTAATTGAAAATCTCGATGAATACAGAGAAATCATGCCATTGGAATATGAGATACTGAAACCGCAGAATGTACATACGGTAGTTGTTTTTCCAATGTATCATCAGAAAGACCTGAAGGGATTTATCGGACTGGATAATCCAGTGTTGGACAGGTCAAGGCGCTTTATCAATCTTCTTGCTGTTGTAGGCGGACATCTGGGAAGTGCTTATGACAGTATTTATAAAGAACAAGAAATTGCAGACAAAGAGCTGATAGCAGAAGAAGCCAACAGAGCGAATGAAGCAAAGACAGAGTTCCTTTCCCGCATGGCGCATGATATCCGGACACCTATGAATGCAGTTATGGGATTTGCAGAGATAGCCGAAAAACATGTGGATGACAGTGAGAAGGTAACAGAATATCTTGGAAAAATACGTACGGCAGGCAGCTTCCTTCAGCAGATCGTAGATGATGTGCTGGATCTGACCAGAATAGAAAGCGGCAGGATGACACTGAATCCTGAGGTGGTTTCCATACATGGATTTCTGGAAGAGTATTTTGACATAATGAAAGAAATCCAGATGGACAAAAATCTTCGGTTCAAATGTGATTTTCATGATATTATCCACTCATATCTTATTTTTGATCCGCTTAGGCTGAAACAGATATATATGAACCTTCTGTCAAATGCAGTCAAATATACTCCTGAAGGCGGGGAGGTCCGGTTTGAAGTATTTGAAGAGGAGATACCGGACAGTACTGATTTAAAACTGGTTTCTGTTATCAGTGATACCGGAATTGGTATGTCTGAAGAATATATGCAGAAAATGTACGACAAATTTACCCGTGCCGTGGATACCAGAGTAAATGAGGTCAGAGGAAGCGGCCTGGGACTTTCTATAGTAAAAGGAATCGTTGACGAAATGAAGGGTACCATAGAGGCAGAAAGCAGACCTGGAAAAGGTACAACCTTCCGTATAGAACTGATCATTCCCTGGAGAGATAAAACAGAAGATACAAAAGACAGTTTTCTGGTAAAAACGGATAGGCTGTTTTTCAGAAATCGAAACGCAAAAATTCTTGTTGCCGAGGATAATGAACTCAACTATGAGGTGGCAGAAGAACTTCTCAAAAGTTATGGAATTACCTGTGAACGTGCGGAAAACGGACATGTATGTATCCGTAAATTTAATGATTCGGAACTGTTTGAATATCAGGCAATTCTGATGGATGTACAGATGCCGGTCATGAATGGCATTGAAGCAACAAAGAAATTAAGATTACTGAAAAGAAAAGACGCACAGACAGTTCCTGTTATTGCACTGACAGCAAATGCATTCAAAACAGACATGGAATGCTGTCTGGCAGCAGGGATGACGGCGCATCTGTCAAAACCGCTGGATGTCAGAGAACTGATAAAAATATTATATAAACATCTGCATGGAGAAGAATCTGCGCAGGTCTGATATAAGTGTATTGAGAGGTAATGGGATAAAATATGGGAAGGAACGCATCGGGGATATACATAATCGATGAGGACTATAACGTAGTAAGTTATAATCGTACGGCAGCGAAGATATACCCCGGTTTGAAAAAGGGTGAGAAATGTTATAAATGCGTAATGAACAATGACAGGCCGTGCAGTGAATGCCCGGTATTGAATAAAATTGAAGGACCAAAAACATATCTGGATTCTGTGAGAAAAATTCTGGCATCAGTAGATGCAGTGGAGACAGAACTGTGGAATCATAAGCGCGGTTATGCAATGGTAGTTTCTGTAGTAGCGGACAGTGAACGGTTATCGGATACAATAATGGGCAAAAACGATGATCTGAGATTTCTTGGTGTGATCAATGTCCTTGGAAGCGATTACTGTAATATATATTCCGTGAACCGCAAAGACCGTTCGGTTCAGATCTATCGTTTCAGAGGTCATGCAATGGGCGTAAAAGAAGCTCTTGACAGAAATAACGATTATGAAACTGCTGTTGGAGCTTATATAGAGCAGAATGTGCTTTCGGAAGATCAGGGAAAACTCCGGCAGGCGCTTGCTTTTGAAAATGCATGCCAGCGGCTGACAGGAGCATCGCAGTTTACCGTACACTACAGAGTAAAAAGAGATGGAGAAATTCATTATTTCTACGTGAAATGTGTCAGAGTCGGAGAAGCGGAGAATTTTGAATCTATAGTGTTTGCTTTTGCAAATGAAGATTCAGATGTGCAGCGGTATGAGATGGAGGGCCTTCTGGAACCTGAAGGCACAGCAGGTCGCCGCAAAGTACTTGTGGTAGAAGATAATGAGCTGAACAGGGAAATTCTGTGTGAACTTCTTAAAAAAGATTTTGATGTACTGACAGCTGAAAAAGGTGAAGAAGGTCTGAAACTTCTGTCAGAGTATTACAGATATATTTCGGCAGTGCTGCTTGATGTCTGCATGCCTGTATGTGATGGCTTTGAATTCCTGGAAAGAATTAAGGACGATACCCTTCTTTCTTCTATACCAGTAATTGTTACAACAGGAAGTAACAAGCAGGAAGATGAAGAAAGGTGTCTGGAACTGGGAGCGGTGGATTTTGTTACGAAGCCATATAACAGGCGGATTGTTATCGCCAGACTGAACAGTGTTATCAAGTTCCGGGAGTCGGCGGCTGTGCTGTCAGCTGTGGAATATGATGAACTGACAGGACTTTATACGAAGCAGGCGTTTCTTCACCATGCAAAGACCCTGATCCGTTATCGCAGTAATCAGGAGATATCTTTTATTGTTGCCGATGTCAGAAATTTCAAATGGATCAACAGCGTTTACGGCGAAAAAACAGGGGATAATGTGCTGGTCTATATTGGTCAGCAGCTTCGGAAGTATATCAGGGGCGGTCTGATCTCAAGATATGGAAGTGACCAGTATGTATGTGCCGTATATGGAGAACATGATTCATTTTTTGAGGATATTGATGAGAAAGTAAAAAGTATATCAGCAGATGCACCTGTACCGAATCTTGTTATTAATTACGGAATTTACTGCAACATAGATAAATCGCTTCCTGTAACCCTGATCTGTGACAGAGCATTCCTTGCGATGAAGAGTATACAGGATGATTATGAACGCAGGGTTGCTTTTTATGATGAGGAAATGAGCTGTAAACATATCAGAGACCGTATGCTGGAAAATGATTTTGAAGCAGCAGTTGCAAATAATGAGTTTGTTGCATATTTTCAGCCCAAATACGATGTAAAGACCGAAAAGATCGCAGGAGCAGAGGCACTGGTTCGCTGGATAAAACCGGATGGAACTATGATATTTCCAGGTGAGTTTATTCCTCTTTATGAGAAGGATGGACTTATTGTGAAACTGGACGAATGTATGTTCAGACAGGTATGTTCCATTCAGAAACAGAGAATTGAGCATGGCGAGAAAATTATTCCAATTTCTGTAAATCTGTCCAGAGCCAGCCTGCATTACAGAGGTATGGTAGAAAAATATGTAGAGATCGTAAAGGACACAGGAATTCCGTTTTCTGCGGTGCCGATTGAACTGACAGAAACGGCAGCCCTTTATAATACAAAAATCAAAGAGCTTACAGAAAAACTTGTGCAGGCCGGATTTCAGCTTCATATGGATGACTTTGGTTCAGGCTATTCATCTCTGACAAGTCTGGATATGCTGCCTTTTAATGTGCTGAAGCTTGACAAGAGTCTGGTTGATTTTATTAATCATGACAGAGGCCGTCAGGTCATCCGTCATACAATAGCGCTTGCACACGGGCTTGGAATGAAAGTGCTGGCAGAAGGGGTGGAAGAAAAAGAGCAGAAAGAAACCCTGAAAAAGCTGGACAGTGATGAAATTCAGGGATTTTATTACTCACGTCCACTGCCGTACAGTGAATTTGAAAAATTATATATGGAAATATAACGGAGGAACAAAAATGAGCCAGAACAAAGGCAGAGTTACCATTCCAATCAATCTGGATGTGGTAATAACATCTGTGAAGCTTTTCCATGAATATACGGTAAGCTTCCTGGCTTATATTATGTGGGATCCGGTACATATGTATAATGCAGTGGTAAATGACTGGAAGGATGTAGAACCGCAGATTACTTTTGATGTACGTCAGCCAAAGACAAGGGCATATTCTCTTGAGCGTCCTCGCTGTTTTCTTGATTCTCATCAGTATGTAGATAAAGATCACTTTATCCTGGAAGATGCAGATGGAGAAGTGGATTTTGGCGAAGGAAAGAAAAATATCTTTGCACTTCCTGAAACCGAGATTCTTATCCAGAAAAAACAGGAAGTACAGATGGCTGTAAAGACTTTTGGAAAGGGGCGTGGTGTTTATATCAGCGGACTCCCGTACAGTTTCAAAAACAGTCGTATACAAAGGTGACGGAAGTAGTTTTGATCTTCATCTGGAAGCAAATGAGATCAGATGGTATCAGATCTGAATTTTATAATGGAATAATATGAGTATCGGGGGCTATCTGTTTCAATTCAGTGAAACAACAGCCCCCGTTGATTTTATCTGCTCTGTACATGTTCCTCGATAAAGTTCAGTACAGCATATAATACCATGGCAATCACACACAGAATAATGATGGACATAAGCATTGTACTGAGACGGAATGTCTGACTGCTGTATATTATGAGATATCCGAGTCCGCGTCTGGCACCGATAAATTCACCTATGATAACACCTACCAGACAGAGCCCGATATTTACTTTCATGACACTCAGGATAAGAGGAACAGAAGATGGAAGGACGATTTTCGTCAGTTCATCTTTTTTGGTTCCTCCAAGTGTGCGGATCAGTTTCAGTTTCTCAGGATCCGCTTCTCTGAAACCGGTATACAGGTTGATCACAGAACCAAAGATTGCGACAGACATACCTGCCACAATGATGGTTTTAACGTTGGCACCCAGCCAAACGATAAGAAGAGGTGCCAGCGCTGATTTCGGAAGACTGTTAAGTGTGACCAGATAGGGTTCCAGTACAAGTGAAAGCTTCGGACATGCCCACAGAAAGACAGCAGTACCGATACCGAGAATCACTACAAATGCAAAACTCACAAGAGTTTCCATTACAGTTACACCGATGTGAGAAAGCAGCGACTGATCTTTTATCATACTGAAAAAAGTAGTCCATATTTCAAAGGGACTGCTGAAAATAAAAGAATCAATCCAGCCTTTTCGGGCTGATACTTCCCATAAAATCAGAAAGCCCAGGAACAGAAGAATCCTGGACAATGTGATAAGATATTTTTCATGTCGGATCTTTTGGAGAAATTTTCTTTGGGCAGGAGAAATCTGCGTCATATGATTGAAGCTCCTTCCATATCAGATTAAAATAGTTTTTGAATTCAGGTGCACTGCGGGAGTTAAAAGGAGTACGGTTTTCTATTGAAAAGCAGATTGGAACAATTCGTGCTACGGATGCGGGGCGGCGTGTCAGTACAATTACACGGTCAGCCATGCTGATGGCTTCAGAGATATCGTGTGTGACGAGGATAGCCGGCTTATGTTCTTCTTTTAGGATACGTCCGATATCGTCGCTGACATTCAGACGTGTCTGGTAATCAAGGGCTGAGAAAGGCTCATCCAGAAGGAGAAGTTCCGGTTTCAGAGCCAGTGTCCGTATAAGAGCCGCACGCTGGCGCATTCCGCCGGACAGCTGCGAGGGTCTGGCATTGCGGAACTTACCAAGACCGTAAGTATGCAGCATTTCTTCGACACAGGTCAGTTTGTCGGCTGTTTTTTCACCGCGTATTTCCAGGCCGAGCAATACATTCTGATAGATGCTCCGCCATTCCAGAAGATGATCTTTCTGAAGCATATATCCTATGCGGGAATCTCCGGGAGCAGGTGATGTTCCATTCATGAGAATCTGTCCTTCTTCCGGTTCTGTAAGTCCGCAGATCAGATTCAGAAGTGTGGATTTGCCACAGCCGGAAGGACCGACAACTGCCAGAAATTCACCTGGCATCAGCTGAAAGGATATATGGGAAAGAGCAGGAGTTTCTCCTTCAATCGTATGATAAGAGAGAGAAATATCTCTGATCTCCAGAAGGGGTTTCATACTATACCTCCAAAGTCGTGATTTCATAGATTATTTTAAATCTATATTTTAAGATATGCGAAAGACAGTTCATGTGCTATGATATACAGGTATCAGGAAAAGCTGAAAAGTAATACCTGAAGAAAAGAGGAAGAGGATTGAACAGACGAAATTATCAGAGAGAGCTGGATCAGCTTATTGAAAATATACAGAAAGAAAACAGGGTACCGAAACTTTTTCTCCATGCCTGCTGTGCACCATGCAGCAGTTATGTACTGGAATATCTTTCGCAGTATTTTGAGATTACGGTTTTCTTTTATAACCCCAATATTTCACCGGAGGAGGAGTACCAGAAAAGGGTCAGGGAAATCCGGCGCCTGGTAAGCGAGATGGATTATGTACATCCGGTAACGATTGTTGAAGGAAAGTATGAACCGGAAAGATTTTTTGCGATGGCAAAAGGGCTTGAAAAAGTTCCGGAAGGTGGTGAACGGTGTTTTCGCTGTTACAGACTACGCATGGAAGAGGCTGTGCAGCTGGCAATAGAGGGAGGATATGATTATTTTACAACTACACTTTCCATCAGTCCGCTGAAAAATGCGCAAAAGATAAATGAGATCGGAGAAGAGCTTTCGAAGATTTATGGAGTGGCACACCTGCCGTCAGATTTTAAGAAAAAGAACGGATATAAACGTTCTATTGAACTGTCGCATGAGCATGATCTGTACAGGCAGAATTACTGCGGATGTGTTTTTTCAAAATCTGCTCTTTGATTTCTCACTGGAATGTGATAAACTAATAGATATTTTATGTGTGTACCGCAGTTACAGTTGGGAAGGCAGTACGACACAACAAGGAGGAAGACAGATGGCACAGTTGTGGGGCGGACGTTTCACAAAAGAAACAGATAAGCTGGTTTACAATTTTAATGCGTCAATTTCATTTGACCAGAAATTCTATAAACAGGATATCCGTGGCAGTAAAGCACATGTCAAGATGCTTGCAAAACAGGGAATCCTTACAGAGAAAGAAAGAGATCAGATTCTTGAGGGCCTGGACGGCATCCTTGCTGACGTAGAATCAGGTAAGCTTGAAATCACGTCAGAGTACGAAGATATTCACAGCTTCGTTGAAGCAAATCTGATCGACCGTATCGGAGATCCTGGTAAGAAGCTTCATACAGGCAGAAGCCGTAACGACCAGGTTGCCCTTGATATGAAGCTTTATGTAAGGGACGAGATCGAAGAGATTGATGAAGAACTGAAGAAGCTTCTGGAAGCCCTTCAGACAATCATGGAAAACAATATCCATACTTACATGCCGGGCTTTACTCATCTGCAGAAAGCACAGCCTGTGACACTGGCTCATCATGTGGGCGCATATTTCGAGATGTTCCGCAGAGACAGAAGCCGTATGGCAGATATCCGTAAGAGAATGAACACCTGTCCTCTCGGTGCCGGTGCACTGGCCGGAACTACTTATCCGCTGGACAGATTTTATACAGCAGAGCTTCTCGGATTTGATGAACCTACCAGAAACAGTATGGATTCCGTATCTGACAGAGATTATGTGATCGAACTTCTTTCAGCAATGTCCACTGTTATGATGCATCTCAGCCGTTTCTGTGAAGAAATCATCCTCTGGAACTCCAACGAATATCGCTTCGTGGAGATTGATGATGCCTACAGCACAGGAAGTAGCATCATGCCACAGAAAAAAAATCCGGATATTGCAGAACTGGTAAGAGGCAAAACAGGCCGTGTTTACGGTGCGCTTACTTCCATGCTCACAACCATGAAGGGAATTCCTCTTGCATACAACAAAGACATGCAGGAAGATAAGGAGCTGACATTTGATGTTATTGATACAGTAAAAGGCTGTATTGCTCTTTTTACAGGCATGGTATCTACTATGGAATTCCGCAAAGATGTTATGGAGACAAGTGCAAAAAACGGATTTACCAATGCTACAGATGCGGCAGATTACCTTGTAAATCATGGAGTTCCTTTCCGTGATGCACATGGTATTGTAGGACATCTTGTACTGACCTGCATTGATAAGGGGATTTCTCTTGATGAGCTTTCTCTTGACGAATATAAGAAAATTTCTCCTGTATTTGAAGAGGATATCTATGAAGCAATCAGTATGAAGACCTGTGTGGAAAAACGTGAAACTTATGGTGCTCCGGGACCGAAAGTGATGGAGCAGATCATAGCACTGAACAGGGAATATTTAAAAAATAATTAAAAACCTCTTGCATTTTTATGCAAAGTGGTATAGTATGTACAAGAAAAACAGATGTGTGCGTAGAAAAGACATATCAAAATATAAATAATGAGGAGAACAGTTGTTATGAGCGAAAAACTGAGAGTTGGTATTCTGGGTGCTACAGGAATGGTTGGACAGAGATTTATTTCTCTCCTTGAAAATCATCCGTGGTTTGAAGTTGTTACACTTGCTGCAAGTGCAAGAAGTGCAGGCAAGACATATGAAGAGGCTGTAGGCGGAAGATGGAAAATGGATACTCCGATGCCGGAAGCTGTTAAGAAGATCGTTGTTATGAACGTAAACGAAGTAGAAAAAGTCGCTTCCACAGTTGATTTTGTATTCTCAGCAGTAGATATGTCCAAAGACGAGATCAAGGCTATCGAAGAAGAATATGCAAAAACAGAAACACCGGTTGTCTCCAACAACAGCGCACATCGCTGGACACCGGACGTTCCTATGGTAGTGCCGGAAATCAACCCGGAACACTTTGACGTTATCAAATATCAGCAGAAACGTCTCGGAACAAAGAGAGGTTTCATCGCAGTTAAACCTAACTGCTCTATCCAGAGTTATGCACCGGTACTTACAGCATGGAAAGAATTTGAGCCATATGAAGTAGTTGCCACAACATATCAGGCAATCTCCGGAGCAGGCAAAACATTCAAAGACTGGCCGGAAATGGAACACAACATCATTCCTTACATTGGCGGAGAAGAAGAGAAGAGTGAAAAAGAACCTCTGAGACTGTGGGGCAAGATAGAAGACGGTGTGATCGTACCTGCTACTGAGCCGGTTATCACATGCCAGTGTATCCGTGTTCCAGTACTGAACGGACATACAGCAGCTGTATTTGTTAAATTCCGTAAGAAACCTACAAAAGAACAGCTGATCGAGGCTCTTAGAAACTTCAGTGGTGTTCCACAGGAACTGAACCTTCCAAGTGCTCCGAAGCATTTCATTCAGTATCTTGAAGAAGACAACCGTCCGCAGGTTACAGAAGATGTAAACTACGAACACGGCATGGGCGTTTCCATTGGACGTCTTCGTGAGGATACAGTATATGATTACAAATTCGTAGGACTTTCTCACAACACTGTAAGAGGTGCGGCAGGCGGTGCTGTTCTCTGTGCAGAAACCCTGAAAGCAAAAGGATACATCACAAAGAAATAATAAATGAATAAGTTCAGAAGCACCTTTGCTGCATAAAGCGGCGAGGGTGCTTTTTTTCGTACAAAAAGATATTTTATTTTACTTACAACAAAAAGAAGTTATGATATACTTGGAATTAAGTGATATCGAAAAAACAGAAGGAGATAGATAAGAAAAAGGAAGGAGTTATTACGTATGAAAAAGAAAAAAGTACATAGATTGCTGAGTATTCTGTTGTGTGCTGCAACAGTTATCACCAGCATGCCTGTTTCTCTTTATGCAGGAGATGAGATTGCAGTACAGGAAGAGAGTGCGACAGGAGATTCAGAAGAATTCAGTGATGAACTGGAAGTTTCCGATGATGAGGAAGAACAGGAACTGACAGTAGAAGACGCAGGGGATTTTTCTTCAGACGGAGAAACAGCAGTGACACCGTCTGTAATTGTACCGCCGAAACCTACAATAGCTCAGGGAGAAATTGAGTTGCCGGATATCACCGGGATACCGCTTCCTACATCTGCCGGGATTCCGATCCCTACGGATGATGGTGGAATAACCATTCCCGATATATCAGGGATTCCGCTGCCGGGAGGAGCTACAATACCGCTTGATGACGGGGGCGAACTCGAGGTTGATTATGAGGTTGGAATTGTTTTAGGAGTTAAGGGAAATCCGGAGAAGGTTGTTCTTCCGTCTGAGGTGAACGGGAAACAATTGACAACAATTTATAAGGACGCTTTCAAAGACAACACTGCAATTAAGTCAATAACTATCCCAGACAGCTATACAGAAATCGGTGACGGTGCCTTTGCAGGCTGCTCCTCACTCGAAACAGTAAATATCGGAAGCGGCCTTGAAACAATCGGCAAAGATGTATTCAATGGCTGTGTTAAACTTAAAGACATTACACTGCCGGACAGCCTGGCAACGATTGGAGAGAATGCGTTTTATGAATGTAAATCACTGACCGAGATGGTTATTCCCGGTAAGATCACTGAACTGCCGGATAGTGTATTTTATGAGTGTGATGCTCTTGAGACAGTTGTGCTTCCGGAGGGACTGGAACAGATTGGAATAAATGCATTTGTCGGCTGTAATGGACTGCAAAATATAAATCTGCCGGAAAGCCTGACAAAAATAGGTCGTGGTATTTTTGCAAACTGTACCCAGCTGACTGAAATAAGTATTCCATCCGGAATTACAGAAATTCCTGATGAGGCATTTATTTACGATTTTATGCTGAATAAAGTAGAACTTCCGGATAACCTGGTGTCTGTAGGCGGACATGCATTTGATGGCTGTGAAGGTCTCAGATCACTGAAACTTCCGGATACGTTGACTTCGCTTGGTGGATTTTGTTTTTATAAGAGTGGACTTGCTGAGATCAACCTTCCATCCGGGATTACAGAAATTCCTGCATTATGTTTTTATGGCTGTAATCTCACGGAAATCCATATTCCTGCAGGTGTAACCAGAATACGTGACGAAGCATTCTGGAACTGCGGCTCTCTGAATGATATCTGGTTTTACGGGGCAGCTCCTGAACTTCCTGAGAGAGAGGGCTGGGTAACTGGTTCCTGGGAACTGGTCCTTCATTACCTCGAAGGGAAAGATGGCTGGACAACACCGGAGTGGGACGGGCTGAAGGCAGAACCTTTTACATTAGATGCAGAAGAAAATACGGTTATCACAGTAGAGATCGGAGAGGCAACCGCTGTCTTTAACAAAAAGACAGAAACACTCACAAAAGTCACCGGAAATATTTCTTCATTCGAGATTCCGGCAGCAATCCAGAATGTTGCAGTTACGAATATTGCATCAGGCTGTTTTGATAAATGTAAGACCCTTGAAACGATTACTGTTGCAGAGGGCAATACGAATTTCGCAGCAGAAGACGGGGTACTTTATAATCAGGATAAAACAATCCTTCTGAAAGTTCCGGCAGCGAAATCAGGAATCCTTACTGTGGCAGATGAAACAGTAGAGATTAAATCAAAAGCAGCACGGAACTGTAATCAGATTACGGAGATCCGACTTCCGAAGGTACTTGAGACAATCGGTAGCTGGGCTTTTTCAGGTTGCACATTACTTACAGAACTTACTGTTCCGGAAACTTTAAAGACTATACAGGCAGCTGCGCTGAGCTACTGTACTTCTCTTACAGCTGTTTATTTTGAAGGGGACGCACCGGAAATTTCCGGTGGTGCGATACCACGGTCTTCGGATCTGACGCTGTATGTGGTAGAGGGCCGTTATGGCTGGACAGTTCCGAAATGGAAAAACTGGAAAACAGAATATTACCAGTGCAGTGAATATTACGGATACGGATTTTTTACAGCTGACAATGGCTCTGTGAAATACAGAAAAGAAGATGGCATGATCGTTGGTTATACCGGAAGTCCGGAACATATCCTGATTCCGTCTGTATCCGGTGAAACAACGATCACCGGAATTGACTCAGGAGCTTTCCGTGACTGTATATCTTTAAGAGATATTTATCTTTCTGTTACAACAAAAACAGTTGCGGAAGACTGCTTTGAGGGTACAGAAAATCTGAAGATATGGTGTCCGGAGGGAGATACCTGGAGTGAGCTTGCAGGAAAATATGGCTGGACAAATTATTATGTCTGCAAATTTAACAGCGCGGAGCCTGTGAATGCTTCCACAATAGGCGGTAAAAGCTATACCATAAAACTGAAAGTAAATGGTGATGTGGAACTTCCGTTTGAATTTACCTGGACAGATAAGGCAACCGGAGAACAGAAAAAAATTCTATATGAGAAAAAAGTTCATGCATTTTCTTATTATACAGAATCTGAATATGAACTTCAGATGGATTTCAGTGATATAGAAACCGGAGAATATATGCTTAAGGTTTCACTTGATGATTATGGAATCCAGAAAGAACTTCTTTATGAGATCGACAGGACACCACCGACAATGGTGAGTGATTTTTCGGTAAAGGCTGACAATCTTACCAATATCCTCAGCTGGCATGCGGCAGTGGAAGCAGATGTTGTAAGATATGAGATTTACCGGAAGACAGCAGACGAAGAAGAGTATTCATATCTCATGACTGTTTCTGACAGGAACGTGACTTCTGTTACAGATGAAAATGTAGAAGAAGATGTGGAATATTTCTATAAGATTTATGCAGTGGACAGATTTGATCAGATGTCTGAGGCAGCAGGTCCGGTGAGCTGTAAACCGGGACAGGACAAGATACCGCCGCAGATCGTAAGTGTCAGACCTGAAAACGGAAGTGTGATCCATGGAAAACAGGAATTTCATTTGACAGCAACAGATAACAAAGGTGTCGCTTCTGTTACACTGGAATACTCGACAGATAATGGAGAAAACTGGACAGCAGCGGATAAAGTATCTACAGATGGAAACGCAAAACTTGTTTTTGACACGACAGAAACAGATGCCAAAACAGTAAAAGTCCGTTTTCTTGCTGAAGATATCCATCAGAATACAGCATACAGCGATGTTGTCTATCAGTATGCAATTGACAATCAGGGACCTGAAAAAGTACAGAATCTTTCTTATACAGCAACTGCGTCAGTTATCACCCTTTCCTGGGATGATGTGGCAGATGAGGACTTTGATTATTTCCAGGTGGAACAGTTACAGTCGGACGGAAGCTGGCTGTCTGTGGGAACAACCAGTTATGTAAGAGGTATGTATATCGAAAATCAGCTTCCTGAAGAGACATACGAATTCCGCGTAGTTGCCTACGATATTTATGGAAACAGGGGAACAGAGTCTGATACCATTATTGCAACAACAGAAAAAGACATTACCTCTCCCGTTGTTTCGGACATTGCCCCGGAGCCTTACTGTCTTCGTGGAATCCTTAAGATGCAGTTCACGCTATCTGATGATACAGGTTTCGGGAAGCTTCTTGTTCAGGTTTCTCCGGACAGGAAAACATGGGAAGATTACCAGGAGATTCCACTTAATTCCCAGCAGAGACGTGCAGTAGTATACTGCGATATTGATACAGATTCTTATGAGGAAGGAAATTTTTATGTAAGAGGAATCGTCAGTGACCTGTCCGGTAATGCGAGCAGCAGCGATGAAACAGCACCGTATGTACAGTATGTTCTGGACAGGACTGCTCCAGCTGTTCCGTTAAATCTGAAGGTACAGGCGAAAGGAAAAGCAGCAAGACTTACATGGCGTGCAGGGCTGGAAACAGATCTGGATGGATATAATATTTTCCGTGCGGAAGAAGACGGTGAATACGTAAAGATTGCTGTTATAAGCAGAACTTCAGCCTACACAGATGACAGTGTGGAATTTGGCAGAAAATACACATACAAAATTCAGGCATATGATCAGATTGGAAATACCAGTGAATCAAGTGACAGTGCAGAAGTGGAGATTCCTGTAGATATTGAGAAGCCTGTGATCTACAGTGTGTCACCTTCTGAACAATATGTACTTGGTAAAAACACCCGGATCCGTGCACTGGTAGGGGATAATGACCAGATTAAGACATTTTCTTCTGCATACAGCACTGACGGGGAAAACTGGGTGGATCTTAATGATATTCTTCTGGAAAAACAGGAAGACACTGTTGATCTGAAACTGACACCGGTTGATACAGGAGCAACAGATCAGCTCTGGATCAGGATTTCCTGTGTAGACAGAAATAACAATATCAGTGATACTTTTACAAGAAAATATCAGGTAGATCTGGTTCCTCCGGCAGCTCCCGTTCTGGACGCATCTCCGGCAGATGGAAACGTAGTTCTTCACTGGACTTCCGGTCAGGAAGAAGATCTGGCGGGATTTATGGTCTACAGAAAGGCTGCTTCTGAAGACAATTACAGCTGTATTTACCAGAAAGCAGCGGAAGATCTGGCAGAGTATACCTGGACAGATATCAGTGCACAGGATGGAGTAACCTATTATTATAAAGTAAAGGCTGTAGATGCCAGACAGAATATTGCAGTAGGTGATGAAGTAACTGTTTTCATCCCAAAAGGCACCGAAAAAAAGGATACAACTGCTCCGTATGCTTATATTTCCGGTGATACAGTAGGTGAGATCGGAATGCAGATGGCATTTTCAGCAGAGAATTCATCTGATGACAGAGGTTTTGTTTCGTATAGCTGGGACTTTGGTGACGGAGGTTCTTCTTCGCTGATGAAACCGGCCCATGCATATGATGAGACCGGAATTTATACAGTAAAACTGACTGTCAGAGATGAGGCAGGAAATGAGGGAACAGCAGAACTTCAAGTTTGCATCAGGGAAAAACAGGTGGTCGGAAACGTGGAAGTCACGGTTCTTGATGAAAATGGAACACCTGTAGCAGAGGCCGGTGTTTATGCAGATCTGGGCTCCGAAAAAATGACAGTTAATAATACAGATACCACGGGAAAAGTTACCATCTCCTGTCTGTCAGGAAGTATGCCGATAGGTGTTTACAAATCAGGATACCTCCCTGCCAAGAAGGATGTTCAGGTAAACGCAAACGCTGTGACAAAGATTACGTTTACGATAGAACATAAAGATATTGTTGTAGGTGAACTGAAGTCTCATAGAATGACTCTGGAAGAGATCCTGGCTGCAGGCATAGATGTGGATGATCCTGCAAACCAGCAGGTATATAAATTCCAGATCCAGCTTACTTATGAAGAAGAGGTGATAGAAACAGAAGCTGTCATCAACTCTGAAGGAAAGAAACTTTCAGATCCTGAACAGTTTGAAATCGGTGACAGAGTTATTACTGTTGATTTTGTAAACTGCTGGGGAGGCGGCGGAGGCGGCTTCGGAACCGGCAGCAGTAACAATAATCCAGGCGGACAGCCGGGAGGAAGTGAAAGTGCCACTCTGCCGAAAGAACCGGAACCGGTAGTTGCTGTCATTGATATTCCGGGAACCAGCAGCTGGCTGAAAGACTTCTTTGATGTGGAACTTTATGTGATGAATCAGGCAGGAGAAGAGTTCAGCCTTGATAACTGCTCTGCAACCCTGAATGTACCGGAAGGTCTGACTCTTATGGATACAAACAGGACCACATCAGATCCTGTGGTAAATATCGGTACGTTGAAAGGCCAGCAGTCTGCAACAGCAGAGTGGATCCTTCGTGGTGATGAACCTGGAACTTACGATCTCTCGGCTGATTTTGAGGGAACCCTGCGTGATTTTGGCGTACAGGTAAAGGCTAACTTTGTCACAAAAAATCCTGTGGAAGTCAGAGGCGGCGAACATCTCTGGCTGGATGTGATGACAGAAAGTGCGATTCTTGAATATATAGATGGTGCGATCCGTGTAGGTTTCCGAAATGAAGACAAAGCTCCTGTTTATTATCCAAAGATCAAACTTGAAAATGTGGAATTTGTCAGAAGCTTCAAGACGAAGGGCTATGACTCCGTAGATACAAGTCCTGATGTTCTGGAACCAGGAGAAGAAATCTGGTTTGATTATATAATCAAACGTGAAGACTGGGAAATGTTGATGAAGAATTCATCTTCACCACTTTATCTGAAGAATCAGATTTTGCAAAAACTGTCCGGAGTGGAAATGAACACTAATTTCATAACCGTGGATCCTCTGACAATTTCACCGGATAGAATAAAAATATATGAGTATGATTCGGAAACAGGAAAAGCAGGAAAACAGATCTCTCTTCTTGAAATATGGAAGGATACCAAAATATCAGCAACAATGCCGGACCTGATGATAAAGTCCTACAGACAGGATGAGAACGGAATACTTCAGCCTGCATCAATGGAGGTAAAGGTTACCGATGCATATATAAAAGACCATACACCTGATCTGAAAACAGATTATACGGCCAGTTTTGTAACTGATCAGAATGGTGAGTATGTACTTAAAGGGTATGAGATTAGGGACTGGATGCCCGGGTATGACACAGATGATCAGGAGCCGGATGATGATAAGAAAGTAAATTATAAGGCTTATGATATAACCTTTTGGTCAAGCCGTGCCCTTACAAAACTTTCTGTTGTGGGCCGTGGCTCAACGACCAGCAGCGGACTTCTGAAAATCACTGTGCTGACGGATGATGGAAGCGGTGGCTTCAGGAGAGTAAAAGACGCAACAGTTACTGCAGCAGGAAAATCAGCAGTTACAGACAAAAAGGGTGTGGCTGAGCTTGCATATATCCCAACAGGAAAAGTAAACGTAACTGTAGAAAAGAAAGGCTACACAACACAACTTGCGGTTGTTTCCATGAGCGGTGATATCTGTGAGAAGACGATTTATACATCCATAGATGACAGTGATGGTCATTCCTATATCAGTAAAAAGTGGAACAATGTCGGTTCAAATTCACTGGGAAATATTGTAATACTGCCCGAAGGAAATGTGAAAGGAAAACTAACATTTGAACTGGACAGAGTGATGCGAAACGAAGAAACATTTGAATCGTATTATTATCAGATAGTCCAGAAAGATGGTGAGATCAGAAAAACCGGATCAATTACTTCCGACATTTTCATAATGGATGCAGAGGATATGAAGGCCGGAGATAAACTGTATTTCGGACTGAATGTGGTAAAGGATGGCGAAAAATATACTACTGTACCCGAGAGTGCCCACTTTATGGTGATTGAACGGCCGAAATTCCTGAATAACTGTGTTATAAAACTGAATAAGCTGAATGAATCTGCAAAACCTGTCCAATTTGATGATGTTACAATTGAATCAGATTCACTGTTCAAACTTATCTTCAAGTACGGCTTTGATGAAGACGATGGCAATAAAGTGTCAGAAGTAGTGTCATTCCTGCCCGGTGTGGATCTTGATGAATATGTTACAGACGAAAAAGCTTCGGCAATAAAAGATATGATGAAAAAATATCTGCTGGTAATGAATAAAGCAGAGCAGTTTCCTGTTTCAGTAAAGTATGATACGTCGGGAAAACTGACGCTGTCGGTTCATTTGACAAAGAGAGATACTTCAAAATTAGATGAAGCCGGAGAACTCAGTAATCTGGAAAAGAAACTCCTTTTCGTCAAGACAGACGAAGATTATGACAATGAAAAAACCGGTGGAATCATCGGTGATATTACGGTTGATATCGTGCTTGCGTACAGTACGGTAAAGAATAACTGGGATATGACTGTATATGGAACTGCAAAGGGAACATACAAGCAACCTCTGATGAAAGCAAAGAGTTTGCTTTCATATGCGGATGTCAGTCTGGAGGGCGATGGAAGCCTGAAAATGCAGTTGTTCAGGACTTCTATTGGAAATAAGACTCTTGATGAGCTCAACGAATATTTTGAATTCAATGAGGGAAAGATTGGCGTGAAATTAAAGGGAGCAGCCGGTGGAATGGTGGGAGATAAAGATCTGGCATCTCTCGGTGCTTATTTTGAGATCGGGGGAAGTATTGGATTTATGCCACTATTTAAGGTACTTGCAACTGCAGAACTGGGCTGGGAAGGAAATGTTCTTTTCTTTAAACATAAAGGTAAATGGCTGGATGAAGAGTACCAGATATATCCGCAGAACAGTACAAATGCAAGAGTTATGATGCGTGAAATGCTTGCGGCAGGCAGCGAAGACGACACACAGTATGAAACGGATATCGGAACCGAAAACAGCAAATGGATCGGAAGCGGTGAAGAACTTGCATCAGATGTTTATTATGACATCAGTCCGCAGACAGTTACTCTTCCAGATGGAAGTACACTGATGGTATTTACCAATTACAGTCAGAGTAAAGATAAAAATAATCCGGTTGAACTGTATTACGCCAGATATAGTAATGGAAACTGGTCAGAACCGAAATCCATAAAGAATGATGGCACTTCCGGTATGTATCCGTCACTTACGGCAACAGATAAAGGTGCTGAACTGACATGGATGAATATGAAAGAAAAACTTACAAATATGTCAGAATGTACATACAGCGAGATCGTGGAAAAAGTTTATGGCAATATGGCTGTTTATAAAGCATCTTATGACCCGGAAACAGACAGCTGGCATATGACAGAGGCAGCATCTGACGGAACACTTATTGTAAGTCCTTCCAGTGCTTCAAAAGATTCCTCAGAGATGACTGTCTGGATCACAAATAACGCGAACACAGAGAATGCCTCGGGACAGAATCCGGATTCACTGAAGTTTGTTGAGACGGCAAATGGAGCCACTGTAAACAATGGTGAGATCCGAATTCCGAAACAGTATTATGACCTTACATCAGTGTCCGTAAGTACTGTAAATGGTCAGTACAGACTGACGGCACAGATCATTGATGATTCAAGTGAAGGAAGGATAGGAATTTCCGTTTACGATGGAAACAGCTGGAGCGAGATGGAAATGATCCCGTCAAAAACAGTTTATTCACCGATACAGCTGGGAAATTCTGTATATTATGTCAGCGATTCTCAGATATTCCGTTATGAAGACGGAAGGGAGAAAATGCTTCTTAAGAGCAACCTGCTGGATTCTGTTGAAAAGATCACAGTTTCAAAATTCGGAGAGAATAGTTTGCTTCTGGCCTGGACTCCGTCAAAAGACAGTGCAGGAATATATGTTGCATTTTCCGAGGACGGAAACAGTTTCTCAGAACCTGTAAAGGCAGCAGAGACAGATGGTGTCTGCACAGCTCCGCTTGTAAATGTGACAGAAGATGGTGGGCTCAGACTGATCTATCAGCAGATGAATGCAAGTTCTGACATTGTTTATAATCTGAAAACTGCAACAGTAAAGCCAGGAGTAAATGTCAGACTGGCTGAGTTTGATACAGATGGAATGCTCTATGGCGGAGCAGAACTGAACACTTCTTTTACCTGGGAAAGCGCAGGCACAGTACCGGTGACATCTGTACATGCAGTGATCAGTACAGATGAAAAGGGCGAAAGCGTCATTGCCGAAAAGACAACTGAAATAGGTAATACAGATGTGATTACATGGACAGTACCGGCAGAGTATCAGGGCGAGGAATATTACCTTGTGCTGAAATCGGCAGATGGTCAGACAGACATTGATCTTACTGATAATACAGGTGCGATTGGAAATGCCATGAGAGATACAGAACTTGTGGCAGCAGAGTACATAGGTGATGATGAAAATGGTACAGGTCTTCGAGTTACACTGAGAAATAATGGTATCGTTGATTCAGGTGCTCTGAAGCTTAAGATTACAGAGATAAATGAAAATGTAGCCGACGAGGGCAATACAGCAGATTCCGGAGAAGAAAAGATACTTCTTGAAAAGGATATTAACGAACTGAAAGCAGGTGACACAAGGGATATCAGTTTCGGTATTGACCGTGAGATGGGTGATGGAGGACTTTATGTAGAAGTTATCTCAGAACTTGAAGAGACCGATACAGATAATAACCGCAAAGTTGTTCTGATCCATAACTCCTATAAGCCGGAAGAAGAACCTGATCCAACAGCGACACCGACGCCGTCAGATGCACCGATTCCATCAGAAACACCTGAACCGGGTGAAGATAAGCCGACAGTAACTCCAACGCATACACCGCCGCATGTACATGCATGGAATACAGGTGCTGTAACGAAGCGGGCGACTGCACTGGCTGCCGGAATCCGTACATTTAGCTGTAAAGGCTGTGGACAGAAACGTACGGAAACAATCCCGAAACTGACTCCGACCATCAGCCTGAATGCCACATCACTTCCGATGAAGACCGGACAGATTACAAAAGCTGTAAAAGTCAGCAATCTTGCTGCCGGGGATTATGTAAAATCCTGGACTTCCAGCAATACAGCCGTAGTAAAAGTTGATGGAAGCGGAAAAATCACCGCTCAGAAGAAAACAGGAAAAGCTGTGGTAACAGTAACTCTGGCAAGCGGTAAAAAAGCAATGATTAATATTACTGTAGGGAAGGCAAAAGTCAAAACTTCAAAAATTACGGGCATTTCCTCAGGAATGACGCTGCAGAAAGGCAAAAAGATCAATCTGACACCTATACTGATACCGCTGACTTCGCAGGATAAAATTTCCTACAAAACTTCAAATAAGAAAGTGGCAACAGTAACAGGCAGAGGTATAGTGAAAGCGAAGAAGGCCGGAACAGCAAAGATCACAGTAAAAGCCGGTAAGAAGAAGTTTACCGTCCGGATTATTGTTCCGAAAACAGCCACGACAGATCTTCGTAATGTTCCTGAGACAAAGACTCTGAAGAAAGGTAAAAGCTTTAAGATCAGTGCCAGAAAAGTTCCTTCCGGCAGTGAAGAAAAGATTGCCTACAAATCTTCCAATAAGAAGATTTTAACAGTAGACAGTAAAGGTAAAGTAACAGCACGAAAGAAAGGAACAGCAAAGATAACAGTGAAGTCAGGAAAGATAACGAAAGTTGTAACAGTAACTGTAAAATAAACAGATTTAAATAAAAGGCCTCTTTTCCAAAAGTCTGAGATACATCAGATTCGGGAAGAGGCTTTTTTGACTGGAAGATAATATAAAATTATGTTATAATATTTTGAGCAAATGAAAGGCGTTATATTATGAAAGAAAAAGTTTATCTTACGAAACTGGCGCCCAACTGTGGTTGTGCAGCCAAGGTTGGACCGGGAACACTCTCAGGAATTCTCTGTCAACTTCCGAAATTTCAGAATCCGGATCTTCTGGTTGGAACAGAAACTTCTGATGATGCAGCTGTTTACCGTATTTCAGATGAGCTTGCTATAATACAGACACTGGATTTTTTTACACCGGTTGCCGATGATCCTTATGATTTTGGACAGATTGCAGCAGCGAATGCACTAAGTGATGTATATGCCATGGGTGGTGAGCCTAAGACAGCTCTGAATATTGTGGCCTTTCCGAAGGATATGGATACAGAAATTCTGGGTGAAATACTGAGAGGCGGCGCTGATAAAGTTATGGAAGCAGGTGCAGTTCTGGCAGGTGGACATACGATACTGGACGATACACCGAAATATGGACTCAGTGTGACAGGTTTTGTCCATCCGGATAAATTCTGGAAAAATTACGGAGCCCAGACAGGAGACAGACTGATTCTTACCAAAGCTCTCGGAACAGGAATTATCAATACTGCGATCAAGGCAGATATGGCATCAGAGAGAGCAAGAGAAGCAGCGCTTGCTTCTATGAAAACGCTGAATAAAGGTGCAAGAGATGTGTTAAAAAAATACCAGATTCATGCCTGTACAGATGTGACAGGTTTTGGCCTTGGCGGACATGGTACAGAAATGGCAGAGGGCAGTAATAAAACTCTTGTGATCCATACAGCACAGCTCCCTCTTCTTCCGAATGTAGAAGAATATGCGTCTATGGGTCTGATTCCCGGAGGAGCTTACAGAAACAGAAATTTTGCAGGAAAATCCGGCTATACCAGCACTGCGGTACTGTGGAAAGAGGATCTGGTATTTGATCCTCAGACTTCGGGAGGTCTTCTTGCCGCCGTACCGGAGAAAGAGGTTGACAGCATCGTCAAAGAACTGAAAAAGGCAGGACTTGCGGCTTCTGTGATTGGAGAAGTCATAGACAGAACTGAGCATACTTTGATAATTCAATAGCCTGATGCTATAAATTAGACTGAAAAATTTGTCAAAAAAATATCGAACTTTTGACTAATTGTATTGAGAATATTTATCATAAATGGTATAATTCAAGAATACAAAATAGTTACAGAAACATTGATTTATGGGGTTCAATGTTTCGCGGAAAGGAAGGTATTTCTATGAATCACGAAGATGTACAAAAAGTTTCAAATGCTGCAAACGCAAAGATCACTCTGTTGAATACGAATTTCACCAGATATTTTATGCGCGCAATCATGGCAGGATTTTTTATCGTAGTTGCCATGATCTTTTCTAATGTTGTTGGAAATGTTTTTTCTGGAGCAAGTGAACCGGCCTGGGGTAAATTCCTTGGAGCAATTGTATTCTCAATTGCAGTTCTTCTGATTTCGATGGTAGGTGGAGAACTTTTTACTGGAAATAACCTGGTTATGGCCTTTGGCGCTCTTGACAAAAAAGTCAGCTGGGGTGATGCCGGTAAGGTATGGCTGGTAAGCTATATCGGAAATTTTGTAGGATGTGCGATTCTGGCATTGATCTTTGTCGGTGCCGGAGCTTCTGGAACTGCAGATTACTTTGCAGGATTTATGACAAATAAACTGTCTATTCCTGCAGGGCAGATGTTTTTCCGTGCTGTTTTATGTAACTTCTTCGTATGTCTTGGGGTGCTTTGTGGTATTAAACTTAAGAGTGAAGCCGCAAAGTTTCTGATGATAGTTATGTGTATTTCAGGTTTTGTTGTAAGTGGATTTGAACACTGTGTTGCCAACATGGGTATTTTTGTAACTGCTGCATGTCTGGTGCCGGGACTTTCCATTGGAGCAATGTTAAAGAGCATGGTTATCGTCACTTTGGGAAATATGGTAGGCGGTGCATTGCTTCTTGCATGGCCTCTCAGAAAGATGAGTGCAGATAAATAATATGGGTAAATCCTTATACATAGCTGAGAAACCAAGTGTTGCTCAGGAATTTGCGAAAGCATTAAAGATCAACGGACAAAGACGGGATGGCTATCTTGAATCAGAAGATGCTGTAGTGACCTGGTGTGTGGGACATCTGGTCACTATGAGTTATCCCGAAAAATATGATATCAGGTACAAAAGGTGGAGTTTCGATACCCTGCCTTTTTTGCCCCGTGAATTTAAATATGAAGTAATTCCGTCTGTGAAGAAACAGTTTGACATTGTCAAGGGGCTTCTTAACAGACCGGACGTAGAGACTATCTATGTGTGTACTGACTCCGGACGTGAGGGAGAATATATTTACCGTCTGGTCGCACAGATGGCGGGAGTAAAGGACAAAAGTCAGAAAAGAGTCTGGATCGATTCCCAGACAGAAGAGGAAATCCTGCGTGGTATCAGAGATGCAAAAGATATTTCAGAATATGATAATCTTTCTGCATCTGCCTATCTGCGTGCAAAAGAAGATTATTTGATGGGAATCAACTTCTCCAGAGTTCTCACCCTACGATATGGGAACAGCGTTTCCAGTTATCTGAAAACAAAATATCAGGCAATTTCCGTAGGTAGGGTTATGACCTGTGTCCTTGGAATGGTCGTGCGAAGAGAGCGGGAGATCCGTTCTTTTGTAAAAACACCGTTTTACAGAGTGCTGTCTTCCATTGAACTTGAAGGAGAAAAATTTGAAGGTGAATGGCGTGCGGTAGAGGGAAGCAGATACTTCCAGTCTCCGTATCTTTATAAGGAAAATGGCTTTAAAGAAAAGAAGCATGCTGAGGAACTGATTGCCAGGCTGTCCGAAAAACAGCCTCTTACATGCCTGGTTGCAAAAGTCGAGCGCAAAAAAGAAAACAAAAATGCACCCCTTCTTTTTAACCTTGCAGAGTTACAGAATGTGTGTTCCAAACTGTTCAAGATCAGTCCGGATGAAACTCTTCGGATCACACAGGAGCTTTATGAAAAGAAACTGGTCACTTATCCACGAACAGATGCCAGAGTCCTTTCTACAGCGGTATCAAAAGAAATTTATAAAAATATTTCGGGACTGCGGCGCTACGGCGCAATCGGAAATGCAGCTGAGGAGATCCTGCAGACAGGCACATACAAAAATATCGCAAAAACCCGTTATGTGAACGATAAGCAGATCACGGATCATTATGCGATCATCCCGACAGGCCAGGGACTGAATGTACTGAACAGCCTTTCCCTGACGTCACAGAGGGTATATGAGACAATCGTGAGACGTTTCTTATGCATATTCTGCCCACCGGCAGTTTATCAGAAAGTTTCGCTGACTACAGTTATGGATGTAGAATCTTTTTTTTCATCTTTTCGTGTACTGATGGAAGAGGGATATCTGAAATATGCCACGAATTCTTTTGCAAAAAAATCTGCAGCGGACAACAGGCAGGAACAAAATGATGCAGAAGATGTATCCTGTGACAGACAGCTGCTTGATGCATTGCAGAAGCTGAAAAAGAATGATATACTGACTGTGAAATCACTGAGCATCAAAGAAGGGGAGACATCACCACCGAAGCGTTATAATTCAGGTTCCATGATACTTGCAATGGAAAATGCAGGTCAGTTGATCGAAGATGAAGAACTGCGTGCGCAGATCAAGGGCAGCGGAATAGGAACGAGTGCCACCAGAGCAGAAATCCTCAAGAAACTTTTTTCCATAAAGTATCTTGCACTGAACAAAAAAACGCAGGTCATTACACCGACATTGCTTGGTGAAATGATTTTCGATGTAGTAAATTGTTCGATCCGTCAGCTTCTGAATCCGGAACTTACTGCAAGCTGGGAAAAGGGACTTACCTATGTGGCAGAAGGCAGTATCACATCTCAGGAATATATGGACAAGTTGGAACGTTTTGTGCGTATCAGGACAGACCAGGTGGAACAGAGTAATTACCAGTATGCATTAAGACAGTTTTTTGATGCGGCAGCAGTGAATTATAAAAAGACGTCAACAGGGAGGAAAATCCAGAAATGATGAACGAATTTACCATAGCAAATATGCTTGATTTAAATGAAACAATTGCAGCAGAACTTTTCGAAGGAAAAACATATCCGTGGGAAGTGCTTCCGGAAATCGGAGATTTTATCATGAAACTTGGCCCGACACTGAATCCTTCTGAATATGAATGCAAAGACGGCAATATCTGGATTGCCAGATCAGCAAAAGTTGCTCCTACTGCAAGCATCACAGGACCGGCGATCATTGGCAAAGATGCCGAAATACGTCACTGTGCTTTTATCCGCGGCAAAGCAATCGTGGGAGAGGGTGCTGTAGTCGGAAATTCTACAGAACTTAAGAACGCAGTTCTCTTTAACAAAGTGCAGGTTCCTCATTACAACTATGTAGGAGATTCTGTACTTGGATTTAAATCTCATATGGGTGCGGGATCTATCTGTTCAAATGTGAAATCTGATAAAAAGCTTGTCGTTGTTAAAGATGGAGAAGAAAAGATCGAGACAGGCCTTAAGAAATTCGGAGCCATGCTTGCTGATCATGTAGAAGTCGGATGCGGATCAGTTCTCAATCCAGGAACCGTGATCGGAAGAAACTGCAATATTTATCCGCTTTCGCCTGTAAGAGGCTGTATTCATGCAGACAGTATTTACAAAAACGCTTCAGAGATCGTGAAGAAGCAGTAAGAAGTTGTGGAAGGGGGGCGTTATGAGTAGTTACAAAGGAAAAACCAAAAAAATATTTGCATTTATTCTTGCACTGATCTGCATCTGCAGCAGTGTTTTCGTGCCGGTAAGTATACAGGCTGCTATACCGGAAGGTTCGTATGGGCATATTTATCCTGTAGTATATAAGACACCGTCTAAGATTATTTTACTGAAAGGGACAAAAGAGACTTTTGCTTATGATCCCAGTTATGGAAAAGTAAAATGTACTTCAAGCAATAAAAAAGTTGTCAGACCTGTTGCTTCCGGAAAAAATAAATTTAAGCTGAAAGCAGTAAAGAACGGTACAGCAAAAGTGACATTCAAGTCAGACAAAATATCCGAGAAATATACGATTGTAGTAGCGTCCGGCAATAACTATGTCAATAAATGGGTAAAAAATCTGGCAAAAGAAGTCAAAAAAAGCACCAGAAACCCTGAAGACCGGCTTATGGCAGTGTCACAGTATCTGGTCTGCAATTTTACATACGCCAACGAATATGACATGAAAAAGATCATTTCCAAGAGAAGAGGAAACTGTTACTCTGCAGGCCAGCTGATGGTAAAAGTATATAAAGCACTGGGTTATAAGGCAAAAGTCCGTCTGGCAATACATGACAAAAAATCCAGATACCCGGAAAATATGTATATGATGTCACAGCATTATAACGTACAGGTAAAGGTAAAAAACAAAACATATTATATTGATGCAACCCCACAGTGCAGAATGGTCTATCTTTCCTCGCCTAAAAAAGTCCTGGATTATTATATGGACTGGGGCGGATACTGGATGCGGATGGAGTAGATCATCTGAACAATACCTGCCGGAGGATAACAAGTACTGTGATATGCAGAGGATAAAATAAATAAAAGAAATACTTCGCAGCTTTTCCTTTTATAAAGCCGCGTTTTCCATTGTACATATTAATGGAAATGAAAGCAAAACATGCCTTCCATTCATAGGCAAGCCAGCAGCTTCCCACAATAGCCTGGGAAGCTTTTTCATTGCGCAGAAGATACATGATCAGAAGAAAAATATAACCTCTCCAGCCATAATCTGCATTTACAATGAAGGAAAGTCCGAAAAGAGCAAGAAGACAGAGCATCTGTTTCCATCTGTTTTCCCAGAAATATTCGATGGCGCAGAACGCCAGGTATCCGAGAAATAATGTAAAAAATACATTCTGTTTTGCATAATGCCATGTGTTGGCAAACATGAAATTCCACGGTATTTCAGAAATCAATGCAAAAATCAGAAGGTTTCTGCCATATTTCCGTCGGTTGCTTGTATGTAAAAATCCCTCAACCAGAAGAAAACAGAAAATCGGAAAAGCACACCGTCCGATATCACGGCAGAGACGGTATGTACTGATTGCCAGTCCGTTAAGATAAAATAAAGGCCGCAGTGCCGGCGCATACAGTCTTAGAATTATTGCCGCACTGTGATCAATCAGCATGGTTATGATCGCTATCATTTTCAGGGCACTGCCGCTCAGAATCTGGAAACGAGCGGGAAAAAAAGAAGCAGGAAGTTTGTCTGACATGGTTTACTCCTTATTTTTATACTATTTGTCTTATATTAACATATTACCAGAAAAAATACTCTGTTTTTTTACAAAGTTTGACTGGACTAAAATGATGTTTTATGAGAAAATAATCTAAGGTTGTTAGCTAATTATTTAACAACATCAAAGTAAATTTATACTTGAAAGGAGTTTTAACATGATTTATTCACGCGAAGTAGAAGAAATGTGCCCAGTTGCACAGGGAGTTCATCACGGCGCTGCTCCGATTCCGGAAGAAGCAAAGTGGGTACAGGCAAAGGAAGTGAAGGACATTTCTGGTTTCACACATGGTGTAGGCTGGTGTGCTCCTCAGCAGGGTGCTTGTAAACTGTCCCTGAACGTAAAAGAGGGTATCATTCAGGAAGCTCTCGTAGAAACTATTGGATGTTCAGGAATGACTCATTCAGCAGCTATGGCAGCAGAAATCCTTCCGGGACTTACCGTTATGGAAGCTCTGAATACAGACCTTGTATGTGATGCCATCAATACAGCAATGAGAGAACTTTTCCTTCAGATTGTATACGGACGTTCTCAGTCTGCATTCTCTGAAGACGGACTTGCAGTAGGTGCAGGACTTGAAGACCTTGGTAAAGGACTTCGTTCTCAGGTTGGTACCATGTACGGAACTCTGAAAAAAGGACCTCGTTACCTTGAAATGGCTGAAGGTTATGTTACAGGTATCGCTCTTGACGAAAACGATGAGATCATCGGTTATCAGTTCGTAAGCCTTGGCAAAATGACTGATTTCATCAAGAAAGGTGATGACCCGAACACTGCATGGGAAAAAGCAAAAGGTCAGTACGGCCGTGTTGCAGATGCAGTTAAGATCATCGACCCACGTAAAGAGTGATTATAATTTTTCAGGAGGATAAGTAAATGGCTTTATTTGAATCATATGAGAGACGAATTGACAAAATCAATTCTGTTTTAAACAGTTATGGAATTGCTTCCATCGAAGAAGCAGAAAAAATCACCAAAGATGCAGGTCTTAATGTATACGATCAGATCAAAGGCATTCAGCCGATCTGCTTTGAAAATGCATGTTGGGCATACACTGTAGGTGCTGCTATCGCAATCAAAAAAGGATGCAGACGTGCAGCAGATGCAGCAGCAGCTATTGGTGAAGGACTTCAGGCTTTCTGTATTCCTGGATCCGTTGCTGATACACGTAAAGTAGGTCTTGGACATGGTAATCTTGGTAAAATGCTTCTGGAAGAAGAAACAGACTGCTTCTGTTTCCTGGCTGGACATGAATCTTTCGCAGCTGCTGAAGGTGCTATCGGTATTGCAGAAAAAGCTAACAAAGTTCGTCAGAAACCTCTTCGTGTTATCCTGAACGGTCTTGGAAAAGACGCTGCACAGATCATCTCCCGTATCAACGGATTTACATATGTTGAAACAGAATATGATCCATATAAAAACGAAGTAAAAGAAGTATTCCGTAAATCTTACTCTGAAGGACTTCGTGCAAAAGTTAACTGCTACGGCGCTAACAGCGTTCCGGAAGGTGTTGCTATCATGTGGAAAGAAGGCGTTGACGTTTCTATCACAGGTAACTCCACTAACCCGACTCGTTTCCAGCATCCGGTTGCAGGTACTTATAAGAAAGAATGCAACGAAAAAGGAAAGAAATACTTCTCAGTTGCTTCCGGCGGTGGTACAGGACGTACACTTCATCCGGATAACATGGCAGCAGGCCCTGCTTCCTACGGTATGACTGATACACTTGGACGTATGCACTCTGATGCTCAGTTTGCAGGATCCTCTTCTGTACCGGCTCACGTAGAAATGATGGGTCTTATCGGCGCTGGTAACAACCCGATGGTTGGTATGACAGTTGCTGTAGCTGTTTCCATTCAGGAAGCTGCTGACGCTGGCAAATTCTAAGAAACCCAGTAAAACCACAATGTCATTAACTTAAAAGCAGAAGATATTTAGTCCTAAAAGGATTAGATATCTTCTGTTTTTTTTGATATGCTTGTATTGTAAAAAGAAACTTAACTCAGATGCTTTTTGACGGCTTAGATATTAATATTCCTACCACTGCTGAAACACTGAAACTGTATGGTTCTGCAGGCTGAAAAACACAAAGCCCCAGGAACAAATAGGATTAGGCTGTATTTATGATGTAATGAATCGTAGATTACAAAAAAGAGCAAAACAATTCACCAAGCTCCCAGTTCTGCATCAGAATCTTGATACATCATTATTTGAAGTGAGTTAACAAAGATATCTCCCGATTATCGGGATTAGTTTGATCACGTAAATAATAAAGAAGGATATTAAATATGTGCAAAAAACAAATCCAAATCGCCAGATATGTTGTGATACGGACATATGAAAAAAAAGTTTTTCATAATGCATGATAACCGGATGAATCAGATAGATACCAAAACTGCAGGAAGAGATTACTGAGAGTTTGGAAAGAAACCTATCCGGTAAGAGTCTGTTCCAAGGTACATTCTTGGCAGCTTCAAATACTGCAACAGAAAGAAAAACTGCGTGGAACATAACATATCCTTTGATGGTAGTATCTGTCTCTCCTTTTTGCATAGAAAAAATATATGTATATATAAAGCGGAAAAGGAATCCACCAACTCCGAGAATATAGATTATAATACGCATTCCAGGGCTGAATTCCTGAGCTGAGATCAGATGGCCAAGCAGAATATATATTATAAGACTCCCAACAACGGGGATATCAAGTCCCCAGGAAATGCCAAACCACATATTAAGAAGTGGGAGGCAGGAAGCAAATATAAAATTCAGTAATACGATATACCAAAGGATTTTTTTCCTTTCAAGTAAAAGAGAAAAAACCGGAATTGCCAGGTAACAGGCGAATAATGCACTGAAAAACCAGTAGATGGGCATTATTCTGTTGTTAACTATCAGATCAAATATGTATTTTACAGAATGGCTTTCTAGTGTGAATTTTCCGGTTTTACATTTCCAAAGCAGTGTAAGAAAGCTCCATAATAACCATGGAATAACTGTACGCAAAATTCTTTTTTGGAAGAAAGTAACAGTATTATATTTGGAACGATAATTCATGAGATTTGCACCACTTAACATCAAAAATACTGGGACAGCCCAGTAAAATCCGCATTCTATAACTAAACTTTCTTTCCATGCAAGGGTATTGGAAAAATTATGTACAATGCCGTTATGATGAAGAAGAATAACTGCAAAGCATGCAAATATGTTTAATATGTCAAAATATATAACTCTGTTTGAGTTCGAAGTTTTTTTGTTCATACAATAGGCTGCTCCTTTGTGTTATTTTGAATTAACTGGTAAGCTGAGTTTATAGATACCTTTTTATTATAAACATAAAAAATAAAGAAGAAAAGTATATAAAATTATTTTTATATTTATAGAAATCTGCTTTTTTGATACTATGGTTATATCAGAGAAGCAGTGTTTGTTTTTATGTCTGCAACATGATATAATAAAAAATCAGAAATATGAAATCAGAGGAAACCTCATATCATGAAAAAAGAAGTGAGAAAAAAGAAATTATATAACATAGAATTTATCCGTTTTGTGTTTGCGATATGCATTATATATTTTCACCTGCTGCATTCTTACATCATGCCTCATACGAAGGACAGCAGCGTATACCAATATCTGTCGGATCAGGTATTATATTCCAAGTATATCGTGGAATGTTTTTTTATAATGTCCGGATATTTTCTGTACCACACGATCCGAAATCATCCGGACTGGACAGTTGGAACGTTTGTCTGCAAAAAGATCAGCAGGCTGTGGCCATCTCTTGCATGTTCTGTTATAATAATGGCAGCGTTTTTCGGAAAGACTTTTTATGCGTCTTTCCTTGATCTGCTTTTCCTGCAGTCAAGTGGACTGGCGACAGACTGGAAGGGGCTGAACTGGTATGTGTCTGCATTTTTTGTCGCAGAGGTATTTTATTTCCTGCTTGATAAATGCGTGAACGATCCAAATAAGATGAAACTGATCACCTGCCTGCTGGTTTATTTTGGTTATGAGTTGAATATCAGCGGAACAGACGGTGAATTTGGACGGAATATGATTTATGGTGTTTTTAATATGGGCGTTGCAAGGGCGCTTGCCGGAGTGGGGCTGGGATATCTGATCGGACAGATTTATGAATCAGCATCTGCAAAATGGCGTGCCAGAAGAACCGTTTCAAATACAAATGATATAAAAGAAACCGTAGTTATTTCATGCCTGGAACTGGTTACACTGATTATGCTCATCATTAATTTTTTCTTTAACCAATATGCATATGAAAACCAGTTTATAGTCGTAGTTTTGTTTGCTGCATTTTTTATCTGTCAGCTTACAGGAAAGGGTGTTTTTTCCAGGATTACAAACAATCCGGTGGCCGGATTTGCAGGAAAGTATGCCTACTCTGTTTATGTTATGCAGGAAGTTGCTTTTGCTGTAATGAAACACACATGGTGGAAGAGTGAAGATTTTATTTATGATCATGTAGTGATATCACTTGGAATATCTGTTTTTATGGCAGTTGCCATCGGAATTTTAACATATTATCTGATTGAAAAACCGGGTGCAAAGATCATGATCAGGCTATTCAGTCCTTTTTTATGACAGAACGATGAAAATTATATTTGTATGGGAGGGCAGTTAAATGCCAAAAGTTTCAATTTTAATGCCTGCATGTAATGTAGAAAATTTCTTAAGAGAGTGTATGGACAGTGTTGTGAATCAGACGCTGAAAGATATAGAGATTATATGCCTTGATGACGGCTCAAAGGACAGCACAGGAAATATTCTTGATGAATATGCTGCGAAAGACAGCCGTGTAAAAGTAATCCATAAACCTAATTCAGGATATGGTCACAGCATGAATGTGGGACTGGATCATGCAACGGGAGAATATATTGGTATTATCGAGACAGATGATTTTGCTGATACGGAAATGTTTGAGAAATTATATATTACAGCAAAAGAAAATAATGCTGATATGATTAAATCTAACTACTATAAATATAAATCAAAGCCAGAACCACGAAGCACTTTTCTTGAAGTGCTGAAGCCTTATGAGAGGCTGTATGGCAAAGCATTCTGTCCGGTAGATGAGATGGAGGTCTTTCATGTTCGTCCCTGCATCTGGACAGGAATTTACAGAAGAGAGATGCTTACAGAACAGAACATTCGGTTTACAGAGACGCCGGGGGCTTCTTATCAGGATACATCATTCGCATTCAAGGTCTGGGCAAGTGCCAGAAGAGCAGTAATCGTAAAAGATGCTTATCTTCATTATCGCGTAGATAATGAGAATTCTTCTGTAAAATCAGCAGCCAAGATTTTCTGTCTTTGTGATGAATATGAATCCACAGAGAAATTTCTGGAGGAACGTCCTGAGTTAAAGGAAAAACTGTCGGGTCTTATGACATCGCTGAAGTATGAATCTTATAACTGGAATCTGAAGAGACTTGCTTTTGAATTCAAGTATGTATTTTTGATGGAGATGAACAGACAGTTCTCAGCAGCCAGACGTTCCGGTATTCTGAAAGAGGAATATTTTACAGAGGAAAACTGGTTCAGAGTTAATCAGATTGTAGATGATATGGATGGCTATTTTAATGAATACTGCAAGAATGATCTGGGCAAATATGAAAGCGTCCGGGAAATGGCTTTCCAGCTGAAAAAACTTGAAAAAAAGGTTCAGGATCTGGAAAATTCAACATCTCTGAAAGTGGGACGGGCAGTTACTGCTGTTCCGCGTAAAATGAAAAAAATAATTAAATAACCGGAGGGAAATATGAATAAGAAATATGATTATCTTGTAGTTGGTGCCGGACTTTACGGTGCAGTTTTTGCACATGAGGCAAAGGCAGCAGGAAAATCTGTCCTTGTGATTGACAGAAGACCTAATATAGCCGGAAATGTATATACAGAAGAAACAGAAGGAATCAATGTCCATAAATATGGTGCACATATTTTTCATACAAACAATAAAAAGGTATGGAATTATGTTACGAAATTTGCGGATTTTAACCGTTTTACAAACAGCCCGGTAGCCAATTATAAGGGTGAGTTGTATTCACTTCCTTTTAATATGTATACTTTTAATAAAATGTGGGGCGTGGTAACTCCGGAAGAGGCAGAGGCGAAAATCCGTCAACAGAGAGAAGAAGCCGGAATCGCTGATCCGAAAAATCTTGAGGAACAGGCAATTTCCCTTGTTGGCCGTGATATTTTTGAGAAACTTGTTAAGGGTTATACAGAGAAGCAGTGGGGGCGTGACTGTAAAGATCTGCCTGCGTTTATAATCAAGCGTCTTCCGGTGCGTTTTACTTTTGACAATAATTATTTTAATGCACTGTATCAGGGAATTCCTACAGGCGGTTACACCAAAATGGTGGCAAATATCCTGGATGATATAGAAGTTATTCTTAATCAGGATTACCTGGACAGAAAAGAAGAATTTGATTCCATGGCAGACAAAGTAATTTATACAGGTCCGGTGGATGCGTATTTTGGATATAGAGAAGGTTATCTTGAATACAGATCTGTGCGTTTTGAAACTGAGGTTCTTGAACAGCCGAATTTCCAGGGGAATGCAGCTGTCAACTATACAGACAGAGAGACACCGTGGACAAGGATTATTGAACATAAATGGTTTGAATTCGGCAAAGATGCCAACGGAAATGATCTTCCAAAGACTGTTATCAGCCGTGAATTCAGTTCTGAATGGAAGCCGGGAGACGAGCCGTATTATCCGGTCAATGATGAGAAAAACAGTGAGTTGTATAATAAATATAAAGAACTTGCAGCCAGAGAGGAAAATGTGATTTTTGGTGGTCGTCTTGGAGAATATAAATATTATGACATGGATGCAGTAATTGCATCTGCACTTGAAATGAGTGAAAAGGAACTGGGCAGATAGTAGTTTTAAATGTGTAATTGTTCACTCCGTTCACAGAAATTTAAATGTTACATAAATATGAAAAACCTGTGAAAAAAGATTGCATTGCCATATAAAAACTGCTATAGTTGATTTTGGAAGCGGCTGACTGGTACCGGGAGGGGAGCGGTATAGTCAGACATAAAGGTTGAATTAAATTAAGGAGTTGTTTTTTTATGTTAAAAGTAACAGAAAAATGGAAGGTCGCATTATTTATTTTACTGATGATGACTGTTTTTCTGATGAGCGGAACCGCAAAAAAAGTTTCCGCAGATACTTACGATGTTGGTCAGTGCAGGGTTGTTTTTGCCAACAGTAAAGGTGTTGTCAGTACACAGTTATACAAAAGCTGGGAACAGATCGTAGATGCAGGAAGTTATATTACGCTTCCGGAATACAGTAAATCAGGCTACCGAATATACTGGACTGTAAAATATAATGGCAAAACTACCAAGTATAAACCTGGTGCATCTGTGCAGATCACAAGAAATACGAAATTCTGTATGAAGTATTATAAACTTTATACAGTGAGATTTTATAATCCGTCCGGTAAAGGCGAATTCAAAAATCTCAGGGTTCAGGCAATAAAGGGCGAAAGGATCACATTGCCGGAGCGTTCCCTGAATTCTGATACAAAGACAGCTGTCTGGGCAACAAAGATTAAAGGAACTTCAACAAAGAAACCGGGTGCAAGTGTTAAAGTTACCGGAAACATGAAGTTTTATGTAGTTGTCAAGAGTGCACCGTCAGGAGTGAAACTCTGCTATAATACAGGCGGAGTATGGAAAACAATTACAAATACAGCCGGTACAGCTACGTTCCCTGCCGTAAATATGAAGAATGGTGACATGTGTCTTGGCTGGTCCAGAAAAAAGGGTAAGTCAACCTTGCCGAATTACAAGACAGGAGATAAAATCCCATCTAAATCTGGAACTTATTATATGGTTGTTTTCAAAAAAACCATGGACAGGGAACCGGCACAGATAAAGACCCTGACTTCTTATGACAGTGTTTATTTTGTTGGTGATTCAAGAACATGGGGAATGATGCTGAGTCTTGGGGAAAGATGCCCTTCAAATGTTCATTTTGTATATCGGCGACGCGAGGGATTATCCTGGTTAAAGAGTGACGGATACAAAAAGCTTCTGTCACGAATGTCAAATGAGCCTGCTGATTCCAAAAAAGCAGTTATTTTTAACTTTGGTGTTAACGATCTGAACAATGTAAATAAATATGTAAAATACATGAAAAACATTTCAGGAAAACTGAAAAGAAATAACAGTGATCTCTATTATATGTCGGTAAATCCTTATAATAGTGCGATGTATGCAGGATCAAAATCAAGACGTTCAGAAGCCAAAATTGCAAGTTTTAATAAGACCATTTACAATAAACTCTGCAAAGGCAGAAATAAACGTTACACTTATATAAATACCTGTACAGGTCTCCAGAAATATGGATGGATAAGTACAAGACCGGAAGATGGCGTTCATGACGGACTTCATTATTCTGTTGCAACATATCTCAGGATTTATAATTACTGTATTAATTATCTGAATCGATATTAAACTGAAACAGAGAGGAATCATCAGATGAAACGTGTTATCACATATGGAACTTTTGATCTGCTCCATTACGGACATATCAATCTTCTGAGAAGAGCCAGACAGTTGGGAGATTATCTGATCGTAGGGCTTTCCACAGATGAATTTAACTGGAATGAAAAGCAGAAAAAATGTTATTTTTCCTATGAAAAACGTAAACAGCTACTGGAAGCAATCCGTTATGTGGATCTTGTAATTCCGGAAGAAAACTGGGAACAGAAACGTACAGATGTAAAAGAATATCATGTTGATACATTTGTTATGGGAGATGACTGGAAAGGTAAATTTGATTTCCTTAAAGAAGAAGGCTGTGAAGTGGTATATTTGCCACGCACACCAGAAATCTCCAGTTCACAGATCAAGCAGGATCTTCACACAAAAGATCAGAAAAAATAACAAACATAGAAAAGACCGGAGCGTTAGGAGGCTCCGGTCATTTCTTTTACAGAACAGAATCTGTATCCCATATCTTCCCAACGGGTAAGAAGCTCGTCAAGAATAGCTCCGTTAGTAGAAGAAGTGTTGTGAAGAAGCACAATTGCTCCGGGATGGATGCGTGTGAGGAGTTTTTGAAAAGCTTCTTCTTTTGAAGGCTGTTGATCCTGAATCCAGTCTACATATGCAAGGCTCCAGAAAAAAGTAGAGTAGCCCAGTTTTTGTGCCGTTGAAAGATTTTCTGTACTGTATATACCGCGTGGCGGTCGATACAATTTCGGCATAGATTCACCTGTGGTCTCCTGGTAAAGCTTTTCTACTCCTGAGAGTTCATTCTGAAAAGATTCTTCTGTAGAAATCTGGGACATATCCGGATGAGTCATTGTGTGATTGCCAACCAGGTGTCCTTCCTGCAGCATTTGTCTGATGAGATCAGGATTATCTTTTACAAAATTTCCGACAACAAAAAAAACAGCAGGAGCATTGTGCTTTTTTAACGCCTTAAGGATCAGATGCGTATTTCCGTTTTCATAACCACAGTCAAATGTAAGATAAATTTTTTTATCTTCTGTAGGGTTAATATAGTAGGCATTATATTTCTTTAATTCATCAGAACCTGCATTTCCTGTCGGAGCTTTTCCTTCTTCTTGAAAACTCAAGCCCCAGCTGCTGGAAGCGGGAGCAGATGTAACAGAAACTTTGGAAGAAAAGTGTTTGGTGATTATTCCTGCTGTTGAACCCCAAATAAAAGCAGCAGCATAGAGAATAAATAATTTTAGATGTGAAAGAGAAAATAATTTTGAAATTACTCTGGAGAGATTAATACGCATGTAAACTCCGGGATTTTTTTATATGTATATGAAAGAGAGCAAAAAATTAGAGCCATCAGATTATTTTTTCTGGTGGCTCTTTTACTGTTCATTATCCAATGGACTGTACCTCCTGATAATATTTATAAAACATCTGGAATGAAAGTTATGTTCTTGGTGGACTGTACCTCTCTTTCGAAAAATTATTTAAAATAAATTTACGTTTCTGGTGGTTTGTACCTTCCTTTCTTAGATTATGAGATTTCGCTTATGATTTCGGTGGTCTCACTCCTTTTTGTTTATTTGTATTTCCTTTTGTTTTATGAGTAAACTATAACAGATAATATTTAATATGTCAAGCTGTATTTATAAAATAATAATAAAAATATTTTATATACTGCAAATGGGTTTTGAGCAAAGCAATTGACTGATAATTATATAAAACAGGAAAGCAGTTCCTTGCAAGTGAATAATGAAAAAGATTTGGGAGAAACTATTCTTATTAAAAAATGGAGGTGCAGAGCCAGTGTTACGATATTTACCGATAAGAAAAATTCACGCAAGACAAGTTCTGGATTCCAGAAGCAATCCTACAGTTGAAGTCGAGGTGACTGTTGGAGAAGGTGTAATGGGGATTGATGGGTATACAGCGAAGGCAATGGTGCCTTCCGGTGCATCTACAGGAAAATTTGAGGCAGTGGAATTACGAGATGGCGATAAAAATTATTACCTTGGTTTAAGTGTTAAAAAAGCAGTAAATAATGTGAATACACGGCTGGCAGAAGCTCTTGTGGGAGAGAATGCGCTAGAACAGAGCAGAGTAGACAGAATACTGGCAGAATCAGATGGGACAGAAAATAAAAGCAGCGCGGGCGCAAATGCGATACTGGGTGTTTCTATGGCAGTTGCAAGAGCAGCAGCAATGGCTCTTAGAATTCCTCTGTATCAGTATCTTGGAGGATGTAATCGCAAAATTCTTCCAGTTCCCATGATGAATATAGTCAATGGCGGTGCTTGTGTTATTATAATGACACAAAGCAGAAACCCTTATAATATAAGGGCTCTAGCGATTTAGTCCTAAATAATTTTCGTAACAGAATAACGAATTTATGAAGGAAAGGCCTCTCTTTTGTATAATCCTAATTTAAATAGAAAAAGATTTCAGTACATGGCTGAGATGTTTTAACTATACCATGAAAGCGGTGATAATTAAATATAGAAATGTTTTTAGGACTGAATTAGCTCGCACGGACTTATGTTCCTGCTTTCTGATTCGGTCCTTTTTTTGTAGAAATTGTAAAGGAAGGTAAGAATGAATATGGCAAAGATTATATCCGTTGTCAACCAGAAGGGTGGAACTGGAAAGTCCGCTTGTGCCGCAAATCTTGGTGTTGGGTTGGCACTTATGAAACAAAAAGTACTTATTGTAGACGCAGATCCGCAGTGGGATGTATCTGCAAGTCTTGGCTATCGTGATTGCGATGATAGTAATGAAACTCTGACCAATCTGATGGAAATGGTGTTAAGTGATGAAGATATTCCAGAAGATTGTTTTATCCAGCATCAGGAAGAAGGCATTGATATTATTTGTTCCAATATCGGTTTAGCAGGGACAGAAGTACAGCTTGTAAATGCTATGAGCCGTGAATTTGTCCTGAAACAGATTATTAACCAGGTAAAGGACCAGTACGATACCATCATCATTGATTGTATGCCATCTTTGGGGATGCTTACGATTAATGCATTGGCTGCTTCGGATGAAGTATTGATTCCGGTGGAAGCGTCTTATCTTCCAATTAAAGGATTGCAGCAGCTTCTGAAAACAATTGGAAAAGTACGCAGGCAGATCAATCCGAAACTGGAGATTGCTGGAATATTATTTACCATGGTGGATGCACATACGAATGACGCAAGAAATAACATGGAATTGCTCCAAAATAGTTATGGCAGTCAGATTCATATTTTTGACCAGTACATTCCTTTTTCAGTCAGAATGAAGGAAGCAGTCAGGGAAGGACAGAGTATTTTCCGATATGATGCGAAAGGAAAAGTCGCAGATGCTTACAGAAAGTTGACAGAGGAGGTTCTTGCAAATGGCAGTTAATAAAAAAGCTACACCAATTTCCCTACAGCCGTTGGATGAACTGTTTGGAACATCCGGCGATGAACAAAATGGTGTCTGTGAAGTTTTGCTGGATAGTATCCATCCATTTCCAAATCATCCGTTTAAGGTTTTGGATGATGAAAAAATGAAGGAATTGTCGGATAGCGTCAAGCAATACGGGGTATTGGTTCCGGGTATCGTGAGAATGAAGTCGTCCGGTGGTTATGAGTTGATTTCAGGTCATCGTCGAAAAAGAGCCTGTGAAATTGCAGGACTTCAAAAAATGCCGGTCATTATTAAAGACCTTACAGATGATGAATCAACCGTGATTATGGTAGATTCCAATATTCAGAGGGAGGAACTACTTATCAGCGAAAAAGCCTTTGCCTATAAGATGAAATATGAAGCACTGAAACGGCAGGGAAAACGAACAGACTTAACTTCTTGCCAACTTGGCAAGAAGTTGGCGGCAGAGGAAGTAAGTCAGAATACCGGAGATAGTACCAGACAGATTTTGAGATATATCCATCTGGCAGAACTGATACCGGAAATGTTAGGTCTGGCTGACGAGAAAAAGATTCCTTTCAATACTGCGGTAGAATTATCTTACTTAAAAGAGGAGGAACAGAAGATCTTACTCCAATATATGAACACTCATAGCATGGTGCCTTCCATGAAGCAGGCACAGGAGTTGAAGCAGATTTCAAAGGAACAGACACTGACCTATCTTGAGATTGATCAGATTTGTATGAATGAAAAAAAGGAAAAACTCCAGGTGCAGATTCCAGCAAAGAAATTGAAACAGTATTTCCCGGAGACATATACAAAGGATCAGATGGAGGAAATAATCTTTATGCTTCTTGCGTCATGGGCAGAAAGTGAGGGCAAAAATGAATCATGAAGCTACAGTAAGAAGATTACAGAAATATCAGAGAAATATTGAAAAGATAAGAAGAAGCAGGAGAAAAAAGAGGTTAATCCATTTTCTGAAAAGGTTCGGATTTCTTTTAGGAGGAAAGTGAAAAGATGGCTGTGAAGATAGTTAGACGTTATGACCGGGAAGGAAATGAAATTACAGAGGAAGATCTTAAAACTTTTCGGTTAGACTCACCTGTGGTAAGAGAAATTCTGGCTAACCTTAATCGAGAAATTGAAGAAGGGGTCAGACGGAAGGAGCAAAAAGATGAAGATTCAGGATGTGATTAAAAAAGCACTGTTACCAATGTCAGCTATGATCTTCTGGCTTTGGATGGTAAAAACGATTATGGAAGTTAGTGGGCATACAGAGTTATTCATGTTCCTGTTCCTTGCAGGGCTTCCGTTTGGAATACATAAGATGTGCATTATTCTGGTACCCAAGGGTATGGATGTTGGTGGAACATTAGGAATGATCACATTGAGTGTTATAATCGGTGGGCTATTGGGAAGTCTCATGATTCCATATTATGTAGTGAGAGCCGTTTATGTGACCATCCGATATATTGTGAAAAGATAGAAATTTTGATTAGAGGCAGGCTTGCGAAATAAAATTCGTGGGTCTGCCTCTTTTTTTTGTGCGATAAAGCTGGAAAGTACAAAGACAAACTTGTTTGGATTTATATTTGACAGCCAACGGTCATTGAGCAGCATGGCTGCGAAATGTGTCTAAATTCAGGCAATTCAGAGAGAAATCTCTTTTGCATAAAGAAAAAATGGAGGTAAATGAGTATGAGAGAACGTATCAAGAACAAAGAGATAACAAAGGAAATCCGGGCACAGCTCCCGATTATTACTCCGGCTATGTTTAAGGAAAGAGGATGTTCTTATTGTCCTTATTATGCGGGGACTTTTGAAAAACGACCTCGATGTATGATGGCAGCCTGTGCATGGGATGATGAGGAAGAACATTTTCATCCTGTACTTCGTCAGATGCTTCCGGAATTTAAAAGGAAGATGGAAAAAGCGGAGGAAAAATATCTGGAACAGAAAAAAGCCTATGACACTTTGTCGAGGATGTTCGCAGCAGAAATGGCGCAGGAAGAACTGGAAAAGGATGAGTGTTACGGTTGTTGCTATGCAAAGTGCGGACCGTGTATCGGGCTGTGTTATAAGACATTGAAAGGATAGGAGGTACAGTGGTATGAATACAGCGATTATTTCAGGCAGATTAGTCCGTGATCCTGGTTACAACGAGACACAGAATGAAAAAGGACTTCATAAGATCGCTAAGTTTGTGCTGGCTGTCCGAAGAAATTATTCGGATGATGTCAGCTTCATTCCGGTTAAGGCATTTGCAAAAAAGGCAGAATTTGTTCGGGATTATCTGGTGCAGGGAACAAAGGTTATGGTGGAAGGTGAGATCATAACCGGCAGTTACGAGAATAAGGAAACTGGGAAAAAAGTATATACGACTGAGCTTTATGCTGACCGTATTGAGTTTGCCGGTGCAAAGATGCCGGAGAAAATGCCGGAACCGATGGAAGGGGATGGGTTTTTGAATATCCCGGAATCTATGGAAGAAGAAATGCCGTTTCGATAGGAGGAAAAACCAATGATAATGTTAAACAAAGAGTACATGATTAACCATATGAGAAATGAGGATGGTTCCATCAATATCAAAAATGTAGTATTGGCGGCAGCCTGTGAAGCAACGGAGCTGTTCCAGTGTCTGATCGTGATGGACAATAATTTTACGGACTGGAGCCGCTTTGTTGCCCGTCTGGAGCAGAATATTGAAAAACAGGACTATGATAAAGTCCATGAACTCTGTCAGACAATGTATGAAATGAAGCATCTGTCAGAAGAATTGGAAGGGTTGTATCTGGTTCGTGATGATGAAGAGCTTTGTTCCCTTTATTATCAGGTATTTGTGGGAATGCTGGATCTGACTTTGTTTTCAACGGAGGCAATGGTTGATTTAAATGGAGGTAAGCATGGTGAGTAATCAGGAATATATGCCGGTAGAGTGCCTGTTGGTGCCGAAAATATTATTTAAGGATGAAAGATACCGCTCTTTATCCATTACAGCAAAGGTATTATACAGCCTCTTGCTGGATCGGACAAAATATGCGGTACAGAACAAATGGATTGACCAGGATGGAGAAATCTTTGTGATTTATCCCAAAAGTGAGATGATCAGGGATCTGAAAAGCACCAGATACCGGATTGACGATGCAATTTCAGAATTGGAAAAAATGGGAAACATGGTTCGGGTTGTCAAAGATAATGGCAGACCGAACCGTTTCTATATAAATGATATTTCAAAGAAAGAGGAGGAAAAAACTATGTTGACAATCAATGATTTAATGATGATGGTAGGACCGGAGGAGGCAGAAGAGATCATGGACAAAATGGTGACAGCTGCCAGAGAAATTGTGGATGACCTGATGAAGAAAGGTTATCTTGAGGTTATTAATGAAGGGTATTCAAAGAAAATTCATTTGAATGATGAAGATGAATTGGCAGATGTTCCAGAGGATTTTGATGAGGATGACTTCAATCCCGATGAATTAAGTCCGATGGAACTGAGATGCTACTGTGATGAGTATGGCAATCTGGATGATGAAGCAATCGAAGACGATGCCAGCGAATTTGGTATGGATCTGGCATTTGGTGTGTTCGAGTTGTTTGAGAATGATCCGGAACGAGTTGAGGATATTCGTCAGCACTTCAATTATGTTTATAAGATGAAGTCCATGAAGAAGTTTATGGCTGTCGTTGAGACAATGGCAGTCCTTTGTGGGAATTCTCCGGAATGGATCGAAGATATGTATGCCTGCAACAAAGGTGCCAGACGTATTTATCTGAAAGAACTGGTTCATGTTTTCAATATGTACCTTGATATGTTTAAGAACAAGGAAATGGAATAATGAGGATGAAGGAATGGATTTTGAATACTTCAAGGTAGAAGAATCCGAGCAGTTTTCATTTTTCCGTATTCCCAAAGCACTGTTCACAGAAAAAGAGTTTGCGTGTCTGTCCACGGATGCAAAGCTTCTTTACGGCATCCTGTTGGACAGGATCAATCTTTCCAAGAAAAACGGATGGGTGGATGCAGATGGTTTTGTTTACATTATTTATACAGTAGCGGAACTTCAGGAAGTGCTGCATATGTCACACACAACGGTTACGAAACTTCTCCGGGAGTTGGACAGCATCCATGGTATCGGTTTGATCGAACGGTATCCGCAGGGCTGCAACCGTCCGGCTATCATTTATGTGAAGAACTTTGTAAAACGCATCCGTGGCAAACCAGCTATTTATTATCCTTCTGGAACGCAAGAAATTTGCAGTCCGGAGCGCAAGAATCTGGAAGTCCGGAGTGCAAGAAATTTGCAGTCCGGAACGCAAAAAATTGGAAGTCCGGAACGCAAAAATTTTGCCACAAGTAATACTGATATAAATAAGACTGATAAGAATGATACTGATAAGAGTAAGAAGCACTCGTGTGGAAACGAACGGATCAGCTTTTATGGTCGCTTTGGAAATGTCAGACTTTCCGGGGATGAATACCGGGAGTTAAGGAAACTGTATCCCTATGATTACCAGAGGTTGACCGATCAGCTTTCTGCTTACATGAAATCCAGTGGAAAGACCTATCAGGATCATTTTGCAACGCTTCTGCTCTGGGCAGAAAGGGAAGATATGAAACCCGGTTCTGGAAAATATGATTTTGAGGAGGGAGAATCTCTATGACAGATAGCAGGACTGTAGCTGATTTTCTGGGTGAAGATGGGTGCCTCCGGTGTGGTAAATGCGGGAAAAGAAAGCAGCTGAAGATCAATTTTTTCGGGAGAGACAAAGTAGTTGGGTGTATGTGCGACTGCGAAGCTCAGGCAAGGAAAGAGAGAGAAGAACAGCTCCGCCGGGAGGAGGCACAGAGAGACCTTTACCATAGAAAAACGGTAGGGTTGAAAGACCGGAGGTTCTGGGAGTGGCGTTTTGAAAATGACAATGGGACGAATGATAAGATGCTCATTGCCAGACAGTATGTGGATCACTGGGACAAGATGAAGAAAGAAAACGTGGGACTTCTCCTGATGGGACCGGTGGGAACCGGAAAGAGTTTCTTTGCCGGTTGTATCGCCAATGCCCTTCTGGATCAAGGGGAACGGGTAATGATGACCAATTTCTCCCGCATATTAAATGAACTCACGAACTATCAGGCAGATAAAAACCAGATCGTCCAGAACCTTGTGGATTATCCGCTTCTGATTATTGATGATTTGGGGATAGAACGTAATTCCGAGTTTGCCCTGGAGCAGATCTACAACGTGGTTGACAGCAGATACTGTAAGATGAAACCGCTGATCATTACAACAAATCTGGGATTGAATGAAATGAAAGAGGAATCCCTGGATGTTGCCCATAAGAGAATCTACAGCAGAATATTGGAAATGTGTGTTCCAGTGTATTGCGGCGGGACAGACAAACGGAAAGAAGAAGGAACGGAAAAGCTTAATCGGATGCAAAGTCTGATCAGTGGCTGATCGGTTCCTTTTTTGATGAAAGGGGTGATACCAATGGTCTTAGAATGGGACAGCACGTAATACGCTGAAAGGAGGAAAATTCATGCAGGAAGAAGTTACACAGAAGACGGTGACGTTTTGTGTGCGGACTACAAAAATGACGGCAGATGTTCTGAAAAAGGTGATCGCAGCTTATCTGCGGCACCAGAAACAGAAGAGTGCCGAGAAAAAAGCACAGAAAAACCAGCCAAAGCAGGGGAAAATCACGGTGAAGGAACTGGCAAAACAAAATGCCGGGATGACGAATATCGAGATCACGCCCAAGAATATCAAGTCTTTTGAACGGTATGCCAGAAAATATGGGATCAACTATGCCTTAAAAAAGGATAAGTCCAAAGACCCGCCGGTGTATCTGGTGTTCTTTAAGGGACGTGACCAGGATGCGATTAACGCTGCTTTCCGTGAATTTTCCCAGAAGGAGATCCAAAAGGCGAACCGTCCTTCCCTCCATAAGAGGCTGGCTGCGTACAGAAGTATCGTCGCCGGTAAAACGAAGGGCAAAGCCAGGAATAAGCATCAGGAGGTATCCCGGTGAGGAAGCTCACTGCCGGAGGACTGATACAGAAGCTGAAAGCAAAAGCCAGAGTTACGCTGTCCGCTTTGGATATGAAAAAGCTTATTTTGACAAATTTACCTTATCTGTTCATCTTTTTGTTTGCAGACAGGGCATCCTGCCTGTACCGGGCAAGCCCAGGGGCAGATATGGGAAACAAACTTTTATATGCAATGGAACATGCTGACCGGATCATTACTGGGCTTCTGCCGAGCCTTTACTACATGGATCTTTTGGTGGGAGCCGGTACTGCGGCTGTTGTGAAGCTGCTGATCTGGCAGAAACAGGCAGATGCCAAAAAGCTCCGCAAAGGAGTGGAGTATGGATCTGCAAGATGGGGAACAGCGGAAGACATTAAGCCATTTATGGCGGATGATTTTTGGATGAATATCCCGCTGACGGCAACGGAATCCATCACGATGGAGAGCCGACCGAAGAATCCCAAGTATGCCAGAAATAAAAATATCTGTGTGGTTGGTGGTTCCGGAAGCGGAAAAACCCGTTTCTTCGTAAAAATCTCAATCATGATGATGAACTGTTCCATGGTCATCACAGACCCGAAAGGGACACTTATCGAAGAATGCGGGAAAATGTTAGCCAAAGGACCGCCCAAGAGGGATAAGCATGGCAATGTCGTAAAAGACAAAGCCGGGAAGGTGGTGCATGAGCCTTATGTGATTAAGGTCTTAAATACCATTAATTTCTCAAAATCCCTCCATTACAATCCGTTTGCCTACCTGAAGTCCGAAAAGGACATCCTGAAACTGGTGACAGTTATCATTGCCAACACAAAAGGGGAAGGGGAAAAGGCAACCGAGGATTTTTGGGTCAAAGCAGAAAAACTGCTGTACACAGCACTGATTGCCCTGATCTGGTATGAAGGGGATGAGGACGAGAAGAACATGAATACCCTGATCGACCTTTTGAATGAAAGTGAGACCAGGGAAGATGACGAGAATTATAAAAATCCAGTGGATATGCTGTTTGAAGATCTGGAGAAAAGGGAACCGGAACACTTTGCAGTGCGCCAGTATAAGAAATACAAGCTGGCGGCAGGTAAGACAGCAAAATCCATTCTGATCAGCTGCGGTGCCAGACTGGCTCCCTTTGATATTGCCGAGCTTCGGGAGATCATGAGCTATGATGAGATGGAACTGGATAAAGTAGGAGACCGCAAGACGGCACTGTTTCTGATCATGTCGGATACAGATACTACCTTTAACTTTGTCATTGCCATGTTACAGTCCCAATTATTCAACCTTTTATGCGACAAAGCAGATGATGTGTATGGCGGAAGGCTGCCGGTCCATGTGCGGGTGATCTGCGATGAGTTTGCAAACATCGGGCAGATTCCCCAGTTTGATAAGCTGATAGCAACGATACGAAGCAGGGAAATCTCTGCTTCTATTATTTTGCAGTCACAGAGCCAGTTAAAGGCTATGTACAAGGATAGTGCGGACACAATTTTAGGGAATTGTGACACGATGCTTTTCCTTGGAGGCAAAGAGAAGACCACTCTGAAAGAAATGAGTGAGCTTCTTGGAAAAGAAACGATTGACCTTTATAACACCTCGGAGACACGCAGCAACCAGAAGTCCTATGGGCTGAACTACCAGAAGACTGGTAAACAGCTGATGACGGAGGATGAGATCGCTGTTATGGATGGCGGGAAATGTATCCTGCAGATCCGTGGTGTCCGTCCGTTTTATTCGGACAAATATGATATAACCAAACACCCGAATTACCGGCTCCTTGCAGATTACAGCGAGAAGAACCGGTTTAAGGTGGAAAGGGAACTGGATCCGAGGTACTCACCGAAACCCGATGAAGAGGTGGAAGTGATGGAAATGGATCTGACAGAAGACGGGAATGAGCAGTAAAAAATGAGGAAAGGAATAACTAACAGGGTGCGCCGGTTTCAATACCGGCGTTTTTTCATTCCCGTTTACACCCGGCAAAGTTAGTTTTGGTGATTTATATGGCATTTTTTACCAGTGCAATTACAACTCTTAAAACCCTGGTCGTAGCAATCGGGGCTGGTCTTGGCGTATGGGGTGTCATTAACCTTCTGGAAGGTTATGGCAATGACAATCGTGCGACACGTTCGTAAGTGAAAAGCTTACGCACAAAGTCGAAGGGCAATTGTAGCCCGAAACTTTGGAGAACTGATATTCCGATGGGTGAAATGAGGGGGTAACGTCCCGAAGCGCCACCCTAATACTCCGAATGGCGGGGAGCATGCAACGGCTCTCTCCAAAAGTTTATAGAGCTCGGTGAAGTCGGCAGAGAGCAATCGTAAGACTGGTTTTCAGGCCAGACACGAAAGCTGTCCAGAGGTGGATGGTGTTGCCTATATGCCGGGGGTCGGATATCCATGGTGAGAATGTATGAAAATACTGACGAAATTCCGAATGTACGAGTCTAAACGTTGATGCTGTCGAAAGGCAGTACACCTTTCATGGTGGTATCTGTGGGCAAGTAAAATTGGTTGTTATGAAAGTCCATGCATCGTTACAGGCGGTGCGGTTATGCATGACCAGATACAGGCTTAGAGGAAGAACCTAAAGATATCCAATGATAGGAATATCGGAACGTGGAAAGCTGGGGACACGGAGGCGGTTGCAAGCCAGTGATGTGGTGGATGGGAATACCTTCGCGAGAGGGCAATAACCATTCTTTATTCCAGTGAGAGTAGTGGCACAGTACCTATGAAGCCGTGAATAAGTAAGCGGTGGAGGGATAGCCACAAGTCGAATTCAGCAATGAAAATGAAAACACAACAAACACAGCTTCGAGTATGACAAAGAAAATCCAAACCGAAGGGAGAGGATGCCTGTGTTGACTTCGGGGCAGCAAGAAAGGAAAAGTAAACAGAGAAAAATCCGCAACTCAGAGTATTACGACATGGAAGGTACTTTTGACAGGCTGTATGCAGAAAGTAAGAAAGATAAAACCTTCAACCATCTGATGGAAATCATCGAGAGTGAAGAAAATATCAAGCTTGCATACAGAACGATAAAGAAGAATACAGGAAGTGATACTTCGGGAGTGGATAAAAGGACGATAGCCGACCTTGCAAAGTTAAGCGAGGAAGAATACGTCCGTCTCATACGGAAACAATTCAGTAATTATCATCCACGACCCGTAAGGCGAGTGGAAATACCAAAGCCCAATGGAAAGACCAGACCGCTGGGAATTCCAACTATCGTGGATCGGATCGTACAGCAATGTATTTTGCAGGTCATGGAGCCGATATGTGAAGCAAAATTCAGTGAGAACTCCAACGGGTTCCGCCCGAACCGTTCCGCTGAGACTGCTATTGCGCAATGCATGAGGCTGATACAGGTACAGCATCTGTACCATGTGGTTGACCTCGATATTAAAGGCTTCTTTGATAATATCAGCCATACAAAGCTGATGCGTCAGATATGGGCATTGGGAATTCGGGACAAAAAGCTGCTATGCATTATAAAAGAGATGTTGAAAGCACCTGTTGTTCTGCCAAATGGGGAGAAAACATATCCCACACGGGGTACTCCGCAAGGCGGTATTTTGTCGCCATTGCTTGCAAATATCGTATTAAATGAACTGGACTGGTGGATTGCTTCCCAATGGGAACAGATGCCAACAAAGACAAAATTCAAAACGAGGAGCAATGCGCAGGGAACAGAGATTAAGAGCCACGCTTACAGGGCTCTGCGCCGGAGCAGATTAAAAGAGATGCATGCAGTTCGGTACGCAGATGATTTTAAAATTTTCTGCGCATCACATGAGGATGCCGTCAGAGCATACAAGGCAACAGAGTTATGGCTAAAGGACAGGCTGGGGCTGGAAATCAGCCCTGACAAATCCAAAGTAGTTAATCTCAAAAGACAGTATTCTGATTTTCTCGGGTTCAAGCTGAAAGTCCGTAGAAAGGGTAAGAAATATGTGGTTCGGTCTCATATGAGCGATAAAGCATACAAAAAGGCTCATGATAAAGTCTCGGAAGAAGTAAAGGAACTGGCTCATTCGTCAGATGATAATGTTCAGTTCATGCAGCTTCAGAAATACAACTCTGTAGTTGCTGGACTTCATGAATACTATTGTATTTCCACAGAAGTATCTCATGACTTCAGCAGACTTGCCTTTAGTATCAACAAACAGCTCAGAAACAGACTGAAAGGCGACTTATCCAAAAAGGGACAACTCAGAAATGGGTTCATCAAAGAAAAGTATGGAACAAGCAGACAGATGAGGTTCCTTCATGGACGTCCGGTGGTTCCACTGGGATATGTCCAGCCGAAGAACGCCCAGCATAAAAGGAAATCCATCAATAAATACACGGTCAAAGGTCGGGAACAGATTCATAAGAATCTTGCAATCGACACAGCGACGATGTTATGGCTGATGAGAAATCCTGTAAAGGGTAGAACCATTGAATATGCGGATAACCGTATTTCTTTGTATGCGGCACAGTATGGTAAATGTGCAGTGACGGGAATTCCGATGGATTCTCATGATATTCATTGCCACCATAAAGTGCCGGTAAGCAATGGTGGTTCGGATGAATACGCAAATCTAATTCTTGTCAGCAAAGAGGTTCATATCCTTATCCATGCTTCCTCAGAACCCACGATTGAGAAGTACCTGAAATCCTTAAATCTTGACAATAAACAAATAGAAAAGCTTAACAAACTTCGTAGTATGGCAGAAATGCCACCTATTATTCTTTGAATTTAATGCTGTAACGAAGTGTGTAAGTTGTGTTTAAAACCCTGGACGGCTGAATTCGATGGAGCGCCGTGTGCGGTGAAAGTCGCATGCACGGTGTGGAGCGGGGGAAAATCCGGAGATAACTTCAAAGGATTACCTATCGCTATCGGGCGCTAAGAGCCAGGGAATCAAACAGCTCATGGCAGGAGCTGGAATTATGCTGCTGGGAACTACCCTGATTCCCCAGCTGGCAACTTTGTTCGGTTAATGGGGTAATGGATGAACACTATTATCGAACGAATCACGGAAGCCATAAAGGAGATCCTCATCGGGATGATCCAGAATGGTCTGGAAGGGATGTTCGTGGAGGTCAATGACAAAGTTGGGACGATAGCCGGGCAGGTTGGGCAGACACCGCAGGGATGGAATGCAGGGGTTTTTAACCTGATTCAGAATTTATCCCAGACGGTGATTGTGCCCATTGCCGGTCTGATCATTACGTTCGTGCTTTGTTATGAACTGATTACTATGGTCACACAGAAGAATAACTTCCATGAATTTGAGACCTACAACATTTTCCTCTGGATCTTTAAAGCGTATGTGGCGATTTACCTTGTGACGAACACATTTAATATCACGATGGCGGTATTTGATGTAGGACAGCATATCGTAAACAGCGCAGCCGGTGTGATTTCCGGAAGTACGGCGGTGGATGCTTCCGCCGCCATAGCGACCCTGACCGAATCTTTGGAAGAGATGGAGATTGGGGAGCTGTTTTTACTGGCAATGGAAACACTGCTCATCAGCCTTACCATGAGTATTCTTTCCGTGATTATCACGGTAATCATGTATGGCAGGATGATTGAGATCTACCTTTATACTTCTGTGGCACCGATCCCATTTGCCACCATGACCAATAAGGAGTGGGGCAATATCGGGAACAACTATCTGAAAGGCTTGTTCGCCCTGGCATTTCAGGGATTCTTCATGCTGGTCTGTGTCGGCATCTATTCCGTATTGGTCAATGCAATGACCATATCGACCAACCTGCATGGGGCAATGTTTTCAGTGGCGGCATATACGGTCGTTCTGGCATTTTCATTGTTTAAGACCGGTAGCCTTAGCAAATCAATATTCAATGCCCATTGATGGCACAAAGAAAGGAGTACTACCTATGGCGTATGTACCAGTACCCAAAGACCTTACAAAGGTCAAGACAAAAGTAGCATTAAATTTGACAAAGCGGCAGCTGATCTTTTTTTCTCTTGCCGCTGTAGTGGGAGTCCCGTTATACCTTCTGACAAAGAAACCACTGGGTTCCAGTGTTTCAGCGATCCTTATGGTAACCGTCATGCTGCCATTTTTCTTTATGGCAATGTATGAAAAGGACGGACTCCCCTTTGAAAAAGTGATGGGGAATATCATCCGACAGAAGTTTCTCTGTCCGGCAACACGCCCATATCAGACAGAGAACTTCTATCAGGAGGTAGATTCCCTCGTAAAGAAGGAGGGTATGCCGGATGGCAAGAAAGACGAAACAGGCAAAGCAGAAAAGCCTGGAAGCGGCGGCAAGAAAAAACCGTCAGGAAAGAAGAAACAGAAACGACAAAAAGGAAAGGGAAAAGGAAAAGCGTAGGAAAAAGCAGGAGAGGGAGAGAAAGCGGCAGAAGAACATCCCTCATACCGCTCAGCAGAGCATCCCGTATCAGCGGATGTTTGCGGATGGGATCTGTCAGGTGTCAAAGAACTTTTTTTCCAAAACCGTCCAGTTTTACGATATCAACTACCAGCTTGCCTTAAATGAGGATAAGGCCACGATCTTTGAGAATTACTGTGATTTTCTGAATTACTTTGATTCTTCCATCAGTGTGCAGCTGTCCTTTATCAACCAGCAGGTGGATGTGGCAGAGTATGAAAAGAGTATTGATATCCCCGACCAGGATGACGATTTCAATGAGATCCGGGAAGAATACCGGACGATGCTAAAGAACCAGCTCTCCAAAGGGAATAACGGTCTGGTGAAAACGAAGTATATCACCTTCGGGATCGAAGCGGAGAGCTTAAAGGTGGCAAGACCGAGACTTGAGCGGATCGAGGCAGATATCATGAACAACTTTAAGGTGCTTGGGGCACAGGCGCATCCTTTAAATGGAGTGGAACGTCTGGAGATCATGTACCATTTGTTCAATCAGGATAAGATTGAGCCGTTCCGGTTCAATTATCAGATGCTTCCGCAGACCGGGCTTAAGACAAAGGATTTTATTGCACCGACTTCCTTTAACTTCTCCAAGACGTCATCCTTTATGATGGGGAAGACACTGGGAAGTGTGAGTTACCTGCAGATCCTGGCACCGGAACTGACAGACCGTATGCTGGCAGATTTTCTGGATGTGGATGACAGTATCAATGTCAATATTCATATCCAGTCCATTGACCAGACCTCTGCCATTAAGATGATCAAAGGTAAAATCTCGGATTTGGATAAGATGAAGATTGAGGAGCAAAAACGTGCAGTACGTTCCGGTTATGACATGGATGTACTCCCTTCTGATCTTGTGACCTATGGGGAGGAAGCAAAGAACCTTCTGGAAGATTTACAGTCCAGGAATGAGAGGATGTTCCTTGTCACAGTCCTTGTGATGAATACGGCAAAGAAGCGTCAGAAACTGGACAACAACATTTTCCAGGTGCAGGGTATCGCACAGAAATATAACTGTTCCCTGCGTCCGCTGGATTATCAGCAGGAGGCGGGGCTTATGTCCAGTATCCCTCTGGGAGTAAACAGAATCGAGATTCAGCGTGGGCTTACTACCTCGGCAACAGCGATTTTTGTGCCGTTCACGACACAGGAACTGTTCCAGGAAGGGGAAGCCCTTTATTATGGGCTGAATGCCCTGTCCAACAACATGATCATGGTAGACAGGAAGAAATTAAAGAACCCCAACGGGCTGATCATCGGAACACCGGGTAGTGGTAAAAGTTTCTCCGCAAAGAGGGAGATTACCAACTGTTTCCTGATTACGGAGGATGACATCATTATCTGTGATCCGGAGGCAGAGTATTATCCACTGGTGCAGGCACTTCATGGGCAGGTGGTTCGTATTTCGCCGGTATCGACACAGTATATCAATCCAATGGATCTGAACCTGAATTATTCCGAGGAAGATAATCCGTTGTCTTTGAAATCCGATTTTATCCTGTCTCTTTGTGAGTTGATTGTGGGAGGAAAAAACGGTCTGGAACCGGTGGAAAAGACCATCATTGACCGGTGTGTACGTCTGGTCTATCAGGAATATCTCTCTGACCCGGTGCCGGAAAAGATGCCGATCCTTCAGGATCTGTATGACCTGCTCAGAGGACAGGATGAACCGGAAGCACAGCGGCTGGCAACAGCACTGGAGATCTATGTTACCGGTTCTTTGAATGTGTTCAACCACCGAACAAACGTGGATATCAATAACCGGCTCATATGTTTTGACATTAAAGAGCTTGGAAAACAGCTGAAAAAGATTGGGATGCTCATCGTGCAGGACCAGGTATGGAACAGGGTGACACTCAACCGTTCTGCCCATAAATCCACCAGATATTACATTGACGAGTTTCATCTGCTTTTGAAAGAAGAGCAGACAGCCTCCTATAGTGTGGAAATCTGGAAAAGATTCCGTAAATGGGGTGGTATTCCGACAGGTATTACCCAGAACATCAAGGATCTTTTGGCAAGCCGTGAGATTGAGAATATCTTTGAGAACTCTGATTTTATTTATATGCTCAATCAAGCAGCCGGGGATCGGCAGATCCTTGCAAAGCAGCTGAACATTTCACCGACCCAGCTGTCCTATGTAACAAACAGTAATGAAGGCGAGGGACTTTTGTTCTATGGAAATGTAATCATCCCGTTTGTGGACAGGTTCCCGAAGAACAGGATTTATCAGTTATTAACAACCCGTCCGGAAGAAGTGGGAGATCCGGTATAAAGTCCAGCGGTGTGATGTCAAGTGAGAAATGAATAATAAATCAAATATCTTTCATATATTTCACGAAGACAAAAAACACCCACCTAAGCCCTGTCGACCATGTTTTTTGAA